>JBEKKD010000145.1:0-10972 GCA_050010895.1 Armatimonadota bacterium | reverse complement strand
TGCCTCCCGGAAGGTGCGCAGGCGTGGATGTGGCTGGTCGGCGCCATCGCGGTGATCAACATCGTCTACGGCTCGTACGTGGCGATGGGCCAGCGCGATCTCAAGTACGTTATCGCCTACTCCAGCGTCAGCCACATGGGAGTGGTGATGCTCGGCCTGGCCGCGCTGAACCAGGTGGCGCTCAATGGCGCAGTCATGCAGATGATCTCCCACGGGATCATGACCGGGCTCTTCTTCGCCCTCGTCGGCCTGGTCTACGAGAGATCGCATACCCGGGACATCGAGGCGATGGGCGGCCTGGCGCGGCAGATGCCGGGCATCGCGGTCGCGTTCACCATCGGCGGCCTCGCCTCATTCGGCCTGCCGGGGACGAGCGGTTTTGTCGCCGAACTCCTGGTCTTCCTCGGCACCTTCCGCGCTCACGCCGGCAGCTATCTCATCGGCGGCGTTCCACTCTTTGCCATCCTCGCCATCGGCGCAGTGATCGCCATCGTCGTGACCGCGACGTACGTGCTGCGCGTGCTGCAGCGGATCTTTCATGGGCCGCTGGATGAGGCGAAGTACGGCGGGCTGACCGATGCCCGCACCACTGAGTGGGTCACGCTGGTGGTGCTCGGCGGGCTGCTGATTCTCATCGGCATCTATCCATCGCCGCTGACCGATCTTATCGGCGGCAGCCTGGGGCAGTTCCTACGACCATGATGGCGCAGATCCTCGGCCAACTGAAACCGGAGCTGCTGACTTTCTGTGCAGCCATCGCCGTCATCCTCGCGGACCTGATTCAGGTGCGCGGGAACCGAAAGTGGATCGGCTGGTTCAGCGCCGCCGCCGCCGTTGTCATCCTTGTCGTCACCGCCAACAGATGGCACGACCTCGTTCGGCCGGTCCCGCTCTGGGGCGGAGTGATGGTGCTCGACCGTCTGGGCCTGATCTTCAAGGCGATCTTCCTGCTCGCCGCCGCCATCACTGCCGCGGGCTCAGTCGATTTCGCTTCTCAGCGTTTCCGCCACATCGGAGAGTACTACGGGCTGCTCTTCTTCTCCGTGCTGGGAATGATGCTGATGGCCTCGGCCGGCGATCTGCTCACCCTCTACCTCGGCCTGGAGCTTGCGACCCTCAGCCTCTATGTACTCGCGGCCTACTCCAAGATCAGCCCGAGGTCGGGGGAGGCGGGCCTCAAGTACCTCATTCTCGGCGCCACCGCCTCCGCGGTCTATCTCTACGGCGCCAGCCTCGTCTACGGGACGGTCGGGACCACTCTCTTCAGCACCATAGATAGCCGCGTCAGCCTGAACGGAATCGGCCCCGGTCTCGCCGTCGGCATCCTCTTCGTTATCGCTTCCTTCGCCTTCAAGATCGCTGCCGTGCCTTTCCATATGTGGGCCCCCGACGTCTATCAGGGCGCTCCGACGCCGGTCACGGGCTTCCTGTCCACGGCCTCCAAGGCGGCCGGATTCGCCGCCATCATGCGCGTGCTGCTGGGGCCGATGCTGGACGCCGCCAGCGGCTGGACGGTCTTCGTGATCGCGCTTTCCGGCCTCAGCATGATCGTCGGGAATCTGCTTGCACTGGCCCAGCGCGACATCAAGCGCATGCTCGCCTACTCCGGCGTGGCGCAGGCCGGCTATGCACTCGTCGGGATCGCCTCTGCCTCGTCCTTGGGCGCGCTCGGCACCATCTTCTTCCTCTTCCAGTACTTGTTCACGAACTTGGGCGCGTTTCTTGTCGCCACTATCGTCGGCCTATCGACGGGCGACGACCAGATCAGCAGCTATAACGGTCTCAGCCGCCGAAACCCCGGCCTGGCGCTGGCGATGCTGGTGCTGCTGCTATCCCTCGGCGGAATTCCGCCGCTGTCGGGATTCTGGGGAAAGGTCTTCCTCTTCTGGGCAGGCGTGCAGAGCGGCCTCTACGGCCTCGTGTTTATCGGCGTAATGGCGAGCGTGCTGTCCCTCTACTACTATCTCATGGTGGCACGCGCGATGTACATCGAACCCGCCGCCGATCGCCCCACTATCCGCCTTCAGCCCTCCACCATGGTCGCGGTCGTCGTCTGCGTGCTGGTGGTGGTGGGCCTGACGTATCCCGGGCCGATCCTGAATCTGGCCCATGAGGCCGCCGCGGCGTTCTTCTAATGACTTTCGCCCAGTGTTACTTCATTGGGCGGACGTCCGTAGGCAGCAGCGGGTCCTGCCATTCGCAGTCCGACCGCCGAGCCCCCGCGGTCATTCCCAGGCGCTGTGTCTGCGAACCCTCATCACGCGTGACAACACAAGCGCGCACGCGTAGAGCACGAGCAGCCCCGTCCCCGCCCACAGCGCAGGACCCGTGGCGACGATGCCGAGTCCGGCGCTCCTCACGTCTTGCCACACGAAGAAGAGCAGCGGATAGGCCAGGATTCTCATCACCCTGGGGATGACGCTATCGGAGACGATATTGGGGTTCCGCCACGAAAAGCCTTCGCCGCTTGCGGCCACAGGTCGGCGGAACGGGATCAGCATCGGCACCCGATCCAGGTACGCCGGGTAGATATCGGGGAAGAGCCGTGCCAGGTGGGATTCTTCCCCCCGCATCACTGGGATGTAGACGGCCAGCCAGGCCGCCAGTGAGAGCGCCACGCACCACCAGCGGCCCGACAGCACCGCGATGCCCACATCGGTCAGGAGATTCGCGAGGTAGAAGGGATGACGGACGAACCGGTATGGGCCGCTCATCGCCACCGCCCGGTCCTGATGTAAGCAGCCCTTCGAGGCGATGTGGAGAGCGGCGCCGAGCAGGATCAGCGACGCGCCCCAGAGCAGCCACCGGTGGTCGGCCCGGGAAACGATGAGAGCGAAGAGAACGAGATAGGTGCGCAGCCCGCCCCTGTCCCACGGGACTTTCAGGAACTTGGGCAGCGCCTTCGGGCGAGGGCTGGCGACCTGATCGGGATTCATGCCGGAGGCAATTCTACGCCCCCGCGCGGCTCCGGTCAACGATTCGCACGATCCGCCGCTTCTACCCTCCGGCTAGCGGCAGCAGCAAAGTGATCACATCGCCCGGATTCGTCCTCTGGCAGAGCGCGTCGCTCACCGGCTCATCATTCACCAGCAGCATCAGGCTGCGCCACAGATTGCCCTGCTTGTCGAAGATGTAGCTGGCGACATCGCCATTGCATCCCTGTCCGAGCTGGACGAGCGCGTCCTTCACGGTCGCTCCGGCGCACGGCAGCCTCACCTCGGTCTGCCCCATGGCCTGCCTCAGCGCGCCGAATACCCGCACCGTCACCATTTCAGCTTGAACCGCAGTCACAACCGCCTCCTACCTGATCAGTCGAACTCCATCGCACCTGGCAGAACTCCTCGTAGCCAATCAGCTTGGTGATAGTTGGGCTGTCCCCGCAGACTGGGCAATCCGGCCTCCGCGGCACCCTCACATCGCGAAAGCTCGTATCGAGCGCGCTGTATAGCAGCAGCCGCCCGATCAACGGCTCGCCGATTCCGAGGATCAGCTTCGCCGCCTCCGTCGCTTGCAGCAGCCCCATAACCCCGGCCGTCACGCCGAGAATGCCGGCCTGCTGACAGCTCGGGACGAGCCCTGGAGGCGGCGGCTCCGGATACAGACACCGGTAGCAAGGCCCCTCGCCGGGCACGATCGTCGTCAACTGCCCCTCGAAGCGAAGGATGCCAGCGTGGCACAGGGGTTTCCGTGCCATCACGCAGGCATCATTGACGAGGTAGCGGGTGGGGAAGTTGTCACTGCCGTCGAGGACAACGTCATAGCCGGCGATGATTTCGAGAGCGTTCGCCGACGAAAGTCGTTCGTGATACGGGATCACCCGCACGTCAGGGTTTAGGGCCTCCATCGTGTCTTTGGCAGAAAGACACTTCGCCCGGCCCAGACAGGAGGTCGCGTGCAGGACCTGCCGCTGCAGATTGCTCAGCTCCACCGCGTCAGAATCGACGATGCCGATCGTCCCTACTCCGGCGGCTGCCAGATAGAGGCCGGCCGGAGACCCAAGGCCGCCCGCGCCGATGATCAGGGCCTTGGCGGCGAACAGCTTGCGCTGGCCATCCCCGCCCACCTCGGGCAGGATGATGTGCCGGCTGTAGCGCTCGATCTGGTCGTCCGTGAACTCGACCCGCGGCTTCGCCCCGCCGTTACCTGAGGGCAGCCGCCTCGTCCACGGCGGCAGCGCGGACGCTCTCATCCTGCACCCTGTCGACCCTCTGCTCGTCTGCATCGGTTTGCCTCCGAAGCGCCATCGGCAGACGCCGTCTCATCCGTCGCCGCGCTTCTCTATCAACAGACTGAAATCGCCGCCGACCGGCGTCACCTTCACGATCCTGTGGCCCTCTGTCTTCACACTGCGTGGAACATTCCGGATAGCGTCGCCGTCGTCGAGAAGAACCTCCAACAGCTCGCCTTCTTTCATCTGCTCGAGCCGCAGTTTCGTCTTGACCCAGTTCAGCGGACATGGCGTGCCCCGAAGATCGACGCGCACGTCGGCCGCGCGTTCCTCAGTAGACTCGATTGTCATCGCCGTTACTCCTCGTCAATGTCACCATAGGCCGGAAATATCTGCGCGAGTCCGGCGTAGAAGATGCGCTTCCACTTCGGCTGCCTCAAGTCCGCCGCCGACAGCAGCCGCTCTCCCACCACCGTCTTCAGCGCCTTACGGTAGGAATCAACCCCGACCCGGTCCAGCAGACTGCCCAGTCGCTCCCCGCGACGCCCGTGCTCGCGATACCAATTCACGGTGGCCTCGATCACATCCATCACCTGCTCATCGGGCACGAACTCGGCCACCGGATAGGCGGGATGCGGGTGCTTGCCATGCTTGCCCCCTGCGAAGATGCCATGGCCGATCTCCTCGGCCACCATCGCGTCGAAGGGGCAGGCCCTGATGCAGTCTCCGCAGGAGATGCAGCGCGAGATGTCTCTGATGGGAAGGCCATCGTCCTCCATCGCCAATGCGTCATCCTGACAGGCCCTGGCACATAGCCCGCAATGAGTGCAGTTGTCCGCCGCCAGCTTCGGACGGACCATGCCCTGGAACCCGAGATCGGCCATGCGGCAGCGCACGCAATCGCGCACGCATCCGCCAAAGCAGGTCTTGAACTTATGCGGGGCGTCCTGCCCGAAGAAGCGTTCAGTGGCGGCGCGGGCCAGCCCCTGGGTATCGGTCAGCCCGTTCGGGTTGTACTCACACCCCGCGCACGCGGTGCTCACTCGGAAGCGCCGGCCGCACGATGCGATCTCCTGCCCTGCCTCGGTCAGCTCGCGCACCACCGCATCCAGGTCGGAGAGGTCGATGTAGGGAATCTCTGGGGACATCCGCACGCTCAGATGAACGACGCCCTGGCCGTACTTGCGCGCCACTTCAGCGATCCGCTCCAACCGTTCCGATGTCAGCCGCCCTCCCGGCGCTTTGCATCGGATGGTGATCTTCCCCGCCTGCCGCTGGGGGATGAAGCCCCCGGCCTTCAAGTCGCTCGCCCGCGCCTGCGCCGAGTCCTGGTCCGTCTTCTTCTGCTGATGCATGAACCGAATCTCCAGTTGTTGCGCGCCGGATCCGCTATGTACCCGGCACGCGCTTCCACACATCTTCAGTCTCCCCACAAACGCCGCGACTATTCACCTGGATGGGGCTACGCCCGGGCGCCGCTCTCCGTCAACCCGTGCAGCCCGCACTCCTTCTGCTCTGGCTCCTCCCACCACCAGCGTCCGGCGCGGGGGTGCTCTCCCGCCTGGATCGCGCGCGTGCACGGCTCGCATCCGATGCTCGGGTAGCCCATGTCGTGAAGCGTGTTGTACGGCACATCGTGCCTGTGGATGTAGTCCCACACCTGTCCAGTGGTCCAGTCGATCAGAGGGTTGACTTTCACGACGCCGGGATGCAGTGGATCGTTTTCGACGGCCTCGGCCTGTATGCGAGTCACGCTCTGCTCTCTCCGCATGCCGGTTATCCACGCGCCCAGGCCGCTCACGGCGCGTCCCAGCGGCTCGACTTTTCGGATGAAGCAGCAGGCGTGTCGCGCCTCCAGGCTCCTGCGGAAGGAATAGAGTCCTTCCTCGCGCTCGAGTCGTTCCACCCCCTCGCGCTGAGGCGAGTATATCTCGAGTCTGACCCCATACCGACCGCGGATGCGCTCCATCACCTCATAGGTGGCTTCGTGCAGTCGGCCGGTGTCGAGGACGAACACCCGGGGGTGCTTGCTGAACCGCGTCAGCATGTCGATCAGAGCCACATCCTCCGCGCCGAAGCTCGACGCCAGCGCGATCCGGTCTCCGAACTCTTCGAGCGCCCACTGCAGAATCTCGGGCGCCGTCAGTCCCCCTAGACCGCGGTTCGCTATCTCCACGTCGATTGCCATGATAGCATCCTCCTCCTGCACATATCCGGGGCGGCTCAATGACTCAGATCTCATAGTTGAGCGGGCAACCGCCATCGCGCGCCAGTTGCTGCTGCCGCAGGTCCGCCAGCGTCGTCTCCTCCAGCACCGAGAGGATCGCCCCGTTGACCCTCCCCCACATGTGTCGTGCCGCGCATGCCATCGAGCGTTGACATGAGGACGGGGAGGCCAGGCAGTCCAGCAGGCTGGTGGGTCCATTCACCGACTCCACGATGTCCTTGGCGCTTATCCGCTCCGCTGGCCGTGCCAGTTGATAGCCGCCATTCGGCCCTCTCGCCACCCGCACGAGTCCCGCTCGGCGCAGGGCGCTGGCAAGCTGCTCGAGGTACTTGCGAGACACCGGCTCGCCCTTCATCAGGCCCCGCAGCGGCACCGGCCCTGAGCCATCGTAATGGGCAAGCTCGACCATCGCGCGCACGGCGTATTCAGCCCGGGCAGAGGGCTTCAGCATTAATTCCTAGTTACTCCACCATAAAGGTAGGAAATTTATGCCATGATTCTTCCCATCTGTCAATGCTGATCGATGGGAGGAACTGCGATTTCTTTGTGAAGTCGTGCGGTGAAGCCCCAGAACGCGCGCGCCGGCCGCTCCCGACACTCGGCCGCAGGACACGCGTTCCCACGAGCAGAAGGAAATCAGTGCCGCGGCTGCAGCACCGAAGCCGCCCGGACCATCTGAGAACCACTATGCAGAAACCTATCACCGACATCGACACCATCCGCCGTTTCGCCCAGGACCGCGAGGAGGAGAACCTCGCCTTCCGCGTCTTCTACAAGTGGGAGCTCGACTGGAGCGACGAGAAGCTCGACCGGGTAGTTCACGAGATCGCGCGTTCGGTCTGGGCGGAGATCGACTGCGCGGCGTGCGGGAACTGCTGCCGCACCATGACCCCGAGCTTCGACGACAACGACATCGCCAGGGTAGCGGACCGCGTGGGACTCTCGCCGCAGGAGTTTGAGGATCGCTACCTCGCGGTCAGCCCGGAACGGGAGAGACTCCTTGCAGACTCGCCCTGCCCCTTCCTGATCGGCTCGGTCTGCTCAGTCTACGAAGACCGGCCTCGCGATTGTCGCGATTACCCGCATCTGCTCAAGCCCGATTTCCGTGGACGCTCTCTCTCGATGATCTCAAGCGCGGAGGACTGCCCGATCGTGTTCAACACCCTCGAAAGACTGAAGAGGGCCCTCGACTTCCGGTTTCCCAAGGGGTCTGCATGAACTCGAAGGAACGCGTGAAAGCCGCCATCGCGCGGCAGCCCGTCGATAGGATCCCCCTCGGCTTCTATCTCGTTGACTGCGACACCATCGAGCGCGTTATCGGCCACAAGACCTACGTCCGCAACAAGATCGCGGCGACGCTGGCGCTCTGGGAGGGTCGGCGGGATGAAGTCGTGGAGAGCTACAAGAAGGACACCGTCGAGTTCTACAGCAAGATTGACTGCGCCGATCTGATCACCTTCAAGGAAGCGCCAGTCGTCCCGCCCAAAGGCTATGACCCGGGCGAGCCGCCGCGCCGCACCAGCGACGATACCTGGGAAGACAGCGACGGCTCCATCTACAAGATCTCGCACCTATCGAACGAGATCGTACGCGTCCACAGCCCGGCGATCTACGATACCGAGTCATTCACCGAAGGCCAGTTCCCCGAGTACGACGAGAGTGGATTCACGCCGCCGGACCCGTCAATCTTTGAGGCTTGTGATTACGTTGCGGAGGCCCTCGGCCGCGACCGCTACATCGCCGGCTCATCGGGCGGTGTCGTCGCTTGTACTCTCCTGGGGGGCGATGTGACCGGGTGGATGATGTACGCGCTCAAGCCCGAAATCGTCAGAGCCGCGAATCGCCGGTACACCAAACAGGCGAACCTGAATGACCGCTACTACATTCGCCCGGGCCAGGACGGAGTTCTGCTCGAACAGGACATCGCCAGCTCAAAGGGCCCTATGCTGAACCCCGCTCAGTTCCGCGAGAACTGCCTGCCGTTCCTCTCCGAGCGGGTCCGCAATGTCAAAGGTTACGGTCAGCAGGCGCTCTTCCATAACTGCGGCGACAACCGCGCACTCATGAGCATGTTCGTCGAGGCCGGCATAGACTGCTATCAGTCGCTGCAGACCATAGCAGGCATGGAGATCGGCGCGCTGCAGGACGAGTGCGGTCGCTCCATGTCGTTCTGGGGCGGCATCTCCGTCGAGACCCTCGTCTCCGGCACCCCTGACGATGTGCGGAAGAACGTTCGGCAGGCCATGGAACGCGGCCGCCTGGACGAGTACACGCATCTCGCCGACCGGCTGTAGCATTCGCCTCGACACCCAGGGCCGCGTATCGCCTGAGCTTCCTATCTGCCGCTTATGACAGAGCGGCCCCCTTCGTCGTCCTTGTCGTTCGCGACGCAAGGTGTTCGCGTGCGGGACATACAATCTGCAGCGGGAGCGGCCGGCCTGCCGATTGGCTGGCAGGACCGTTTTCTTGCCACGGGAGATCGAAAACAGTGAGTGTGGATCAGACCGCGCCTCCTGAAGCTGCGCGAAGGCCGCGCGGGCTCAAGCTCATCGCGGCCGCGGCTGTCATCGTTATCGGTCTGGGCGGCTTCATTTACTGGCTCTCCGCCCGCAACTGGGAGTCCACCGATGACGCGCAGGTCGAGGGCGATCTCGTCCCGATCAGCGCGCGCGTGAGCGGCTACGTCAGCCGGATCTACGTCGACGACAACCAGGATGTGAGAGCAGAACAGATGCTGCTGCGCCTCGATGAACGCGATCTGGGGGCGAGGCTGCGCAGCGCGGAGGCGAACTACGCGCTGCAGGGCGCACAGACAGGAGCCGCGAGGACGCAGGTCTCGCTCACCACTCGCACCGCTACGTCGGGCCAGGAACAGGCAGGCGCGTCTGCCGCGGCGGCGGAAGCCAGCGTAGCCGCGTCCCGAACCCAGATCGCTGCTGCTGAAGCGCAAGCAGCTTCTGCGCAGGCGTCCGCCAATGCGGCAGAGGACGCCGTTGCCGAAGCCAGAAGCGATCTCCAGACCGCCAACGCGCAGATCACCGCCGCCCAGGCGGCGGTCGAGGCAGCCGACGCCGACGTCACCTCTGCAGATGCGCAGGCGAAAAAGGCGGCAGCGGACGCGACGCGGTTCAAGCAGCTATCCTCGGCCGGCGCGGTGTCAGAGCAGGAATTCGACGCCGCCACAGCCACCGACGTCAGCGCGCAATCGGCCCTTCAGGCAGCGCGGCAGAGAGCGAACTCCGCCCGCGCTGCGCTGCAGCAGGCCAAGACGCGCAGAGCGTCGTCAGAGGCGGGGCTGCGGCAGGCATCGTCGCGTGCCGCGTCAGCCCAGAGGGCAGCCGACCAGGCGCGCGCAGCCGTGAAGACTGCCCGCGCCGCGTTGTCGGAAGCCCAGGCCCGCCTCGCCGGCGCTCGCGCCGCTGAGTCGGGGGCTCGCACCGCGCGTCAGCAGATCGCCATCAGCCGGTCACAGCATGAAGCTGCCACCGCGCGAACGCTCTCCGCGCAGGCCGACCTGCAGAACGCGCGCCTTCAGCTCTCCTACACTCGGATCGCCGCACCGGTCGCCGGCTATGTGAGCCAAAAATCGGTCGAGCTTGGCCAGTATATACAGCCCGGCCAGCTCCTGATGGCCGTAGTGCCGCTGGAAAACACCTGGGTGGTCGCGAACTTCAAGGAGACGCAGATCGGCCGGATGCGACGCGGCCAACGCGCCGACATCGAGGTGGACGCGTACCGCGGTCATGGGCTCGCCGGCCGTGTAGAGAGCATCGGCGCGGGCACCGGCGCCAAGTTCAGTCTGCTGCCTCCCGAGAACGCCACGGGGAATTATGTGAAAGTCGTCGAGCGGATTCCGGTGAAGATCGTACTCGATCGGCCCCTTCCGGACGCCATCGTTCTGCGGCCCGGCATGAACGTCATCGCCCGCGTGAATCTGCGTTCGGGGGAATAGGGGCGTGCAAAGCCGCGGAGATGCACGCGCCGAAGAAGGCTTCAGTCCGCTCGCGGCGCCGGGTGTGGTCGCCCTCTCGGTTATGCTCGCCACCTTCATGGAGGTGCTCGACACCACCGTCGTCAACGTGTCGCTCCCTCATATCGCCGGCGACCTCTCGGCGGGAGTAGACGAAACGACGTGGGTGTTGACGTCGTACCTCGTGTCCAACGCGATTGTGCTTCCGGCTACCGGATGGCTGAGCCAGGCCTTCGGACGGAAGCGCTTCTACATGACCTGCGTCGGCCTCTTCACCGTCTCATCACTGCTCTGCGGCATGGCACCCTCACTTATGTGGCTGGTGCTCTTCCGCATTATTCAGGGCCTCGGCGGGGGCGCGCTTCAGCCGATCTCTCAGGCGATCCTGCTCGAAAGCTTCCCCATCCGCCGGCGAGGCATGGGGATGGCCATCTTTGGCATCGGCGTAGTCTTCGCGCCCGTGATCGGCCCGACTCTCGGCGGATGGATCACCGACACGTACTCCTGGCACTGGATCTTCTTTATCAATCTTCCGGTCGGCATCCTCGCCCTGATACTGACGCAGATGAACGTGACCGACCCATCCTATCTGCGGCGCGGCGTCGGG
>JBEKKD010000144.1:0-8777 GCA_050010895.1 Armatimonadota bacterium | reverse complement strand
GGAACGCCTCGATCCAGCCATCCACCCAGCCGGAGGTGCCGGCGCGCCGCGTGGTGCGAACGGCCAGTGCAATCACGTTGCTGCTCGGTGCTAGCAGGTAGTCAACGCCGAGCGCCTGGTGCCGGCCGCGCTCGTGCTTCGGCGAGCACGAGACGCGCACGCCCTGCCAGACGATCCCCTGGCTGCCACGGCGCGTGATCTCCCGCGCGGTGAACGTCTCCTGGTAAAGGTCACGGCCCAGCGAACCGAGATTCGGCTCGATGCCGCCGAACCAGGGGTTCATCCAACTGAACGGCCGCGCCTCGGGGTAGGCGGAGTGAAGCAACTGCTCGCCGCCGCGCTCCAACGAGATCGCGCTGCCCTTGAAACCGGGCGCGACGGTGAGCGCGAGCACCCCGTTGTCGATGCGATAGAGCTCGCCCTTCTCACCGGCGCGGGCGACGCTGACCGTGGCCTTCGGATCGCCGAGGACGACCACGGCGTTCCGCTCCCGGTAGATGATCCGGTCGACCTGCGCGGTGACGTCCACGAAATATCCGCCCTCGGAGAGCGACGACTGCCTGCGCACCGCGACCGTCTTCGACAGGCCGCGCGCTTCGCTGATCTTCTTGAACTCCGCGCTCTTCGGCGCAATGTGAACGCCATCGGGCGCACTCACCCGCAGCGTCCCGTCGAATTCGATCTGCCCGACGGAATCGACGACGAGCTTGGCGGACGCCTCTTTCCCGTGAATCACCACCGGGTCGGGGCGCAGGCCGAACGCGAGCGGCTCCCGCGTCTCGGCGACGCCGACTTCTCTATACACACGCGGTCCATAGAGGTTCTGCCACCATCGCCGCACGGTGTTGTAGTCACCATCGCCGACGAACAGGTACATCGTCGGCGCGGTGACCGACTGACCGGGTTCCACGGCAGGCAGCACATGATCGATCTCGTTCCACCAGCCGTGGGTGTGCACGCGATAGGCCGGCGTCCAAAGAAGGCCGCACGCGACGTCCTGCGCGTCGTCCATCGCCACCCATGTCTCCGGCCAGTGCTCCTCTTCCTTCGGGATGCGATGCTCCGGGCCGGATCGGGCGGCACTGCCCCCGGGGCTGCGCACGAGCCCCTTCCGGGTCATGGAGGTGATCCACTTGCCGCGCAGGTTGGCGCCGCGCTTGATCTGTCCCTCGAAGCGCGCGGAGGTCCCGTTCAGGATCGAATCCGCGATCTCAACGATCGGGAGGTTCGACAGTGTGACGCGCCGCTCCAACCAGATACCCGGGCGGTAGGCCGATTCCGTGGTCAGCACCGCGGTGAGGCGATCGCCGTCACGCTCGATGCGCGCGTCGCAGCGCGTCTCGAAGAACTCGTCCCACGAGAACGGCAGCCCGAGCTGAGGCTGGCCGACGCCGGCCGCCTGCCAGCGATTGTGGATCTTGTCGCCGACGCCGACCCAACCGCCTCGACGGCCGATGTGAATGTGAAGGAGCGCGGACTCCAGAACCACGCCGTCCTCATCCAGATGACCGATCACTTCCCCGGGGCGCCCGAAGTGCAGGTGGAGATCGCCGGCCTTCGGCTTGATGGCGAGCTTCTTCGCCTTCACCTCGGCCTCGGCCTTGATTTGCGCGGCGCCTGACTGGGCGCCGGTCACCGTCACCGGCATCTCGACCGTACCTTTGGCGGGGATTTCGACCTGATGTGTGGCCGGCTCGATGGTGATGCCGCCCGCGCCCCACAGGTGCACGGTCGCCTCCACTGGCTGGTCGAACTCGCTGAAGCCCTGCACCACCACGCGCTCCGGCCGGCCTGGCCGCAGCAGATGGCCGACCGCGTCGAGCCCAAAGCCGAGCGCCTGCTTGGCCTCAAACCCGGCCTCGAGCCGGACCGGCATGCCGTCGAGGATGACATCGGTGCGGATGATCGGCGCGCGGGGCTCGTGCTCTTTCTCGCGGATGCTCGGATCGACTTCGAACTCGCTCGTGATCTCGACCCGGTCCGCCAACAGGAACATCTCCTTGTAGTCGAGCTTGATGCCCTCGTCAGCCGAAGCCACCAGCGCGACCTCGACGGATTCCGGCCTGCGATTCACGATCTCCCAGCGGATGCGCTGCGGCGCGCCCGCGATCAGCTTCTCGTCATCGAGAGAGCATGAGATGAGGAAGTCGTTGGTCTCGACTTCCACCAGGCCCCACGACTTCCGGTCGTACACCATGCGCAGCCTGTCGCCGTCCTCTTCCCACAGGTACGGATAGACGCGCACTTTGCCGCGCTTGTGGTCATCCGCGGTGAGCGACAGATCGCGCGTGATGGTCCGGTACCAGTCGTGCTTCTTGAAGAACTCCTGCGCGATGGGATGGCGCCGCGCGCCGGGCGTGAAGTTCTGCATCAGCACGCCCCACTGCTCCTCGGGCGACCACATGAAGCCGGACTTCTTGTAGAGAGGCACCGCCTTCAGGTTGCCGGGCCAGGTATGCAGATCGACGCGGGGAATCCCCAACTCGTAGACGCGCTCGATCGATCTGAGCAGCACCGCTTTGCCGATGCCTTTGCCATGGTGCTTCGGGTGCGCGTTCAGCAGCGGGATATAGGCGCTGTTCTTCTCATTGGGTTTGGCGTTGACGTCGCAGTAAGCGACGATGTTCCCATCCAGTTCGGCGACGAAACGCCCAAGACGGCGCTGGTCGCGCAGGAAGCCCTTCATCTCCAGCGCGGTCTTGGGATCCCACCCGCCCCCGGGCCAGCCGTAGCTGGCCTCGTTCCAGAAGCGGGCCATCCTCTCGGGATCGTCCTTGCGCCATTCCTTCGTCAAGTCTCGAATGCGAAGAGCCACAATGCCCCTCCTGCTATCAGTCTGTCTTCGGCATTGAGCGCCGAAGCGTCGTTCTCACTCACTCGCCGGCGGCGCAGCGCCGGCCTCCATCCCGTCCACGATCGCCTGCAGAAACTGCGGGTGGTACTTGCTGAAGTTCTTCCCCGCGGTGTTGCGCGTCATCACGATCACGAGGTCATTCACGGGGTCGACCAGCAGCGTCGCGCTCGACGCCGCGCCGTGTCCGATCGTGCTCGCGCTCAGGCCCGGGATCTCGTCATAGGTCCACAGGCCGATCCCGACCGAGCTGCCGTCATCCCGCCCCAGCAGCTTTGTCATTCGCTGAGGCAGCATCTTCTCGAACGTCTCATCGCGGTAGAAGCGCAGGCCGCCATAGGCGCCGCGGTTGAGCATCATCTGCCCCACCTTGGCGATGTCCATCGGCACGCTGCGGGCATCACCATAGGTCCCCGCGACGTCGGTATTGGTGCAGCCCAGCGGGCCCAGCAGGTGATTGTGGAAGAACACCGGGATGGTCTCGCCGCTCACCACCTCGATGATCTTCCCGCCCAGTCCGATGCCGACACCGTTGTACACCCGGTTCTCTCCCACTCGCAGATACGGAAGATAGTCGGACACGACCTCCGCCAGGTCGTTCATCTCGTCTCCCCAGTGGTCCATCTCCGGGAACCCGGAGGTGTGGGTATAGAGGTGGCGGACCGTCAGCGGTCGGATGGAGGTGGCCTCGCGCAGCGGCGGCAGGTACTTGTCCGCCCGATCGTCGAGGTCCACCAGCCCCTGATCCACCAGCATCATCATCAGGTTGGCCGATAGGGTCTTCGTGATGGAGGCCATCCAGCTCTTCGTCTCCGTGGTCATCGGCTTGCCGTCGCGCACGCCATAGGCCTTGTGGAGCACGATGACACCGTGGCGCGCCACCAGTGTCGCGAACGCCTCGTCGCTGTCCGCCGCCCATGCCTGCAACACCGCGTCGATCTTCTCCGTAGCGTCGCGCTTCATGCCCGCTTCGGCCGGCGTTCCCTCGTGCAGGACGGTGGCGGGCTTTCCCTCGATCGGCCGCGGGCACGCGATCGGATTCGGATAGAGCGTGTCCGCGCCATAGAGCTTTCGCCTGAGGCCGACCCACCACTGTCGGTCCAGTGCCTCCGCGTCAGCCCACCTGGGAGCCTTGTGGCCGGTCGGCTTCATCTCATACCAGCCGGCGAAGGCAACCGCCAGCGCCGCGTCCTGCTGGTTCTTGGCCTGCATGCTCCACCGGACCACGTTCGCCAGGTCGCTGGACTCATCCACGAGAACCTGGGGGGCGATCCCCATCTCTTTCGGCAGCTTCACGTCCAGCGCGCCCGACCACCAGCTATAGGGCTCGGGCTGACGGAACAGAGTGCGGAAGCGCCGGATGGTCTTGCTGCCGCGCAGGGACGTCACCTCGACCACCGCGCCGTAGCGCCCCGGCTTCTCCGCCTTCTGCACTACGGTGTAATCCTTATCGTAGAACGTCGCCCGCACCGAGTATGGGCCGACCAGATCCTCTGCCAGTGACGGCTGCTCGAACTCGCACGACGGGAACTCGGTCCCCTCGAACACGTGCGCGCTGAACCGCAGATTGGCCGCTTCCAGCGCCTTCGGCTTGAACACCGTCGCCTCCAGGCTCGGCGCCGCCAGGCCGACGCTCTTCCCGTCGGCGTAGATCTCGAGCATGCCGTAGCTGCGGCCATCGGGCGAAAGCGGGATCGCAACCGTGGCCTTCCCGAATCCGTCCTCGCCGCGCGCGACTTTCGCGCTGCCCAGCCCCTGCCCGCGGTCGGTGATGGTGACCGTCTTGCCGATCAGATCGCCGGTTGTGCGGACACTGACGAGCGCGCGCTTGCTGTGCTCCTGCGAGACGGACTCCACCTGCGCGCGCACCTCCGGGCTCGAATCCTTCGCCAGCCGCAGATGCAAAATGCCCGGTCCCTCGGCGGTCGGCCTCCAGCAATACTGGAGGCTGTGGTTGCTGCGATCGACGTCGACGACATAGGCCTGGAAGGCGAGGTCCGTCCCCTCCACCGGCGCCACGTAGAAATCGCCCCAGGGGATCAGCGCCTCGATCGCGTAGCCGCCAGGAATGGGCGCGCTTGCCGCCTGAATGGAAGCCACCGCAGCCAGGTCCCGGTCGCGCTTCGGGTCCCCCGGATAGAGCACCGGCTTCCCCTTCGCCGGGTTCATCCCCGGGCCGATGTATGCCCTGAACGCGGGGGAGGGCCATTCCCACCACGGGTTGCCGTACAGGCGGACGCCGTCGCGGGTCTCCGCCTGCGACTGCTCGCTCGCCTCGGATATGTCGGAATCCTTGACCTCGAAGTAGGCGACCAGGCCGCGCTCGTTCCAGCCCAGTCGGTAGCGGGGCGCGAAGGCGTCGTCGGGCTTTGCTCCGCCCTCTACCGGCTGCAGCAGGTCGACGCGGAACCCCTTGTCGCCCCAGTCGGCGGCGCTGCCATCGATGGTCATCTCGCCCACATAGGGCACTCTCACGACCGGGCCGCGATCATCGCCGGCCACCGCCACCGCCGTCGCGGTGAGCACGCAAGCCATCGCCAATACCACTACCAGTTTGACAGAGAACGACGACGTCATGAGCGCATCCTCCTTGACACACTACGGATTCTCTTGCATTACGGTTAGGACCGTAATGCAAGAGAATCTGCCGTGCGAGCCTTACGGGGTGCGCTGTAGAGTTTCTTGCATTATGGCACTTCTAACCATAATGCAAGAAACTCTATAGGACACCGGTTGACTAACTGCAATAGAAAACGAAAGAACCGCGGGCTGCAAGCGCCCACGGCTCCGGGTGATCGACGTGCGGGGTACGGCTAGGTGCGGGTCCCCCCGGAGGTTGGGCCGGCTTGCGTGCGTCTTGTCAGGTTCTTCACGACGCCTACCTCCTGGGGATTCATCGCCGCCCGCGGATGGGCCGCCGAGGCAACCAACCAGGGAGCGAAGTGGGGGGATGATAGCGGAAAAGCAGAGAGGCGTCAAGCAGGAATCGACCCGTCTATATGGAGGCCGGTGTGTGGCCTGATAGGACGGCAGGTCACACCCGCCTCCAGTCGAATCGCGCCTCTGTGAGGTGAGCGCGATGGCGAAGAAGCTCCGGGTCGGCGTGCTGGCGTCCGGCGGCGGGACGAATCTGCAGGCGATCATCGACGCGTGCGCGACCGGGAAGGTCGATGCCGAACTGGCGGTGGTGATCAGTGACGTGCAGTGCGCGGCACTGGAACGCGCCCGCAGGGCCGGCATTCCCGAGCACTGGCTGAGCAGGCACGACAAGGTTCGGTTCCCGACCCGGGAGGTGTTCGACACCGCGGTGCTCGAGCGACTCGAAGCGCACGGGGCGGAGCTGGTCTGTCTGGCCGGCTATCTTCGCATCATGACCCCCGTGCTGACCGATGCCCTGGCGGGCCGCATGATGAATATCCATCCCGCGCTGCTGCCCGCGTTCGGCGGACCGGGGATGTATGGCCACCACGTTCACCAGGCGGTGCTGGACTACGGGTGCAAAGTATCGGGATGCACGATGCACTTCGTCACGCTCGAAACCGATGGCGGCCCCATCATTCTGCAGCGCGCGGTGCCGGTGGAGGAAGACGATACGCCCGAGACGCTGGCAGCGCGGATCCTGCCGCACGAGCACGAGCTGTACTGCCAGGCAGTGCAGCTATACGCAGAGGGACGGCTGAAGATCGAGGGGAGGCGGGTGAGGGTACTGCCCGCGAAGACGTGATCCGCAGAGCGTGCAGATCGCACGGATGAAGAAGACCCCGAAGGTAGAGCCTGCGCCACCGGATCGGCAGGGCACCTCCCTGCTGCCGATCATCGCGGTCATCCTGGGGGTGATCACGGCCTATCAGCTCTTCATCTTCGCCATCCATGCTTACCGCACGATGTTCGACTTCCCGTTCCAGCTCGACTATGGCGAGGGGCCGATTCTGCAGATCGCGGCGCGGGTGGCGCGGGGGGCGGCGCTGTACCCGCCGCTCGACCAGCCCCCCTATGCCATCGCCTCCTACGAGCCCCTCTACTACCTCCTCTCCGCTCTCGGCGTGCGCCTCATGGGCGAGAACTTCCTGTTCGGCCGGCTCGCGTCCCTGGCAGGCACTCTCATGGTCGCGATCTGCGCGGGGCTGATCGTCCGGAACCAGGCCCGGCATCGGTTCGCCTCCTTCCTCGCCTGCGGGATGATCCTGGCGATGCCGCACGTGATGGTCTGGTCGACGCTGATGCGAGTGGACCCGCTCGCGGTGGGGCTGGCGTTTCTCGGGTTCTGGCTATTCGTTCGCGGCCACCGCGCCGGCGCCATCCCCGTGTTCGCGCTCGGAGCGTTCACGCGCCGCACCAACGTCGCCGCCATGGGCGCCGCGTTCGTCGGCGACGCGCAGCAGCGCGGCTGGCGGCCCGCGGCGCGCGCGTTCGCGGTCCAGGTCGCTCTCATCGTCGTGCTCTTCGTCGGTGCGGTGGTGGTGACGCGCGGCGGGATGTACCACCAACTCGCCGTGCACACCGCGAGTTCCCTCGGCAAAGCCTGGTCGTGGCAACAGCTCTGGTCGCTGATCCTCTTCCCCATCAGGGTGTGGCCGGTCTATTTCGCCATCACGGTGATCGGCGCAGGCTGGTGCGCGTGGCAACGGGAGCGGCGTCCGCTCTTTCTTTTCTTCGCGTTCGCGTGCGTGATCTTCCTCACCGGCGGGCGCGTCGGCTCGGCGCATAACTACCTGATTGAGCCGATGGCCGTCGGCATGATGATGGCGAGCGTGATGTGGGCGGACCTCTCCCGTCGCGGGCCCGGCATTCCCGCGGCCGCCCTCATCGCCATCGGCGGCGCCATCGCCATTCAGATGGTGTGGACCGACCGCAATCTCAGCTACAGCATCAGCCTGGTGCAGCCGAAGGCGAATGCCACATCGAGCGCGTACGTGGTCGATCTGATCGGTCGCGCGCCGGGCGAGGTGGTGTGCGAGGACACGGGGCTGGCCGTGCTCGCGGGCAGGGACGATACGCTGATGCCGTTCGAGTTCACGCAGATGGCCCGCCGCCACGCGCTCGACCCGACGCCGGTGTTCGAGAAGGTGCGAGAGGGCAGGTACTCGCTCATCATCACCCGCTTCAACCCCCTCGACCCGCACGAGATCGAGCTGCACCACGCAGGCGAGGACTGGAAGGCCGGGCGCTGGCCGGACGGGTTCGTGGAGGCGGTGGTGAAGCGCTACCGCCTCGCGCAGGAAGCGGATCCGTACTTCGTGTTTCTGCCCAGATAGGCGGCCCTGTTACGCCTCCGTCCGTCTCGCCCGATCCCGCTCGGTCAAGCCGCTGAGGTAGCGGTCTACCGCTCCCTCCCACTGTCCCTGGGCGCGCAGCACGGCCTCGACCGCCTGCCGGGCGCACCCGCGGCCGCCCGGGGCGTCGGTGACGAGGTCGGCCATCTCTCTGATCTCGGGCACGGCGTCGGCTGGCGCGATCGAGACCCCGGCGATGCGCATCGCGTCGCGGTCATTCAGGTCATCACCCACGAACGCAACCTGCGCCAGATCGAGCCCGCGGTGGGCGGCGTATGCGCGGAGCGCGCTGGCCTTATCGCCGACGCGCTGCAGGATATCGTCGATGCGCAGGTCGCGAGCGCGCCGCTGCACCACCGATGAGGCGCGGCCGGTCATGAGTACGATGCGAAGCCCGGCCTCGATCGCGACCCTGATTCCCAGTCCGTCCTTCACGTCGAACGCCTTCGCCTCTTCGCCGCTGTCCGTGTAGACGATGTCGCCCTGCGTGAGGACGCCGTCGACGTCGAACACGAGCGCCTGTATATTCTGGAGACGAGCGCGAAGCTCGGATGATACATCCATGAACGACTCCCTTAGAGCCCGGTCGACACGGTCGAGTTCACCCCTGCGCCGGGCGGGACCCCGGAGCACCCTCCATCACCGCCCGGCGG
>JBEKKD010000143.1:0-8784 GCA_050010895.1 Armatimonadota bacterium | reverse complement strand
GGCGCAACCGCCTCTGTTGGTGGGCTCCGTTGCGTCGGTACTTCAGCGCCGACGCCCCTCCGTTCCCCGCCGCACCACCAGTGGCGCAGGCCTGCCCTGAGCGAAGTCGAATGGGCATCTCGCCTGTGCTCGCCCCGAAGGGGCGACTGGGAGAAGGACCTCCTCCCCCGCGCGCTGAACCAACTGCCCTTGTCTGTCATTGCGAGGGAGGCAGGGCGACCTCGGTCGCCCGATGACCGTGGCAATCTCGCCGTTTCGCCGCTTCGTCACTACCGGCCGCTTCCGCGTCCCTGCGGAAGGGAAGGATCCGGAGATGAGTGGATACATGCTCCGACGGTGGCGCTGGGCATTCGTGGTTGCCGCTGCCGTGTCGCTAGTCGCTCTTCGCATCCCAGAGGCCAAGGGCGCCGGACATTCCTACAGGAGCCACTCGTCCTACAGCTCTCACTCAAGCGGGCACAGCTACTCCCACACCTACAGGAGCAGCGCCCTCCGCAGCCACAGTTCCGCCAGTCGCCTCTCCGGCACCCGCCATTCGGTTCGTTCAGCAACCTCCTACCGAACCCCCCGCAAGCCCAGCGTCTACCGCGTTGCGGCCCGCCGCCGGACCAGCACTCGCTCGGCCTACTACAAGTCCGGCATCCCCAAGCACCGCTCGGAAGAAGCGAAGAAACAGTTCCTCCGGCAGCACGGCCTCAAGCGCGTCCCGCCCGGAATGCAGGTAGACCACGTTGTGCCCCTGTCCGAGGGCGGCGCGGACAAGCCCAGCAACATGGAACTGCTGTCCAAGTCCGCCCACGCCGCCAAAACCGCCGCCGAAGCAAAGCGGTATGGGTGGCACAAGAAGCGGTGAGGCCGGCGGCCCAGCTACGGCGCTTGCCAGAGGACCGTCCCCTCCTCGTCGAACAGCACTAGTGAAGACTCGGGCCGGTGCTGTATGCCCATGCTCTCCCGACCCTCAGATTCGGTACCTCCCAATTCCGCGCGCACGTGTCCTTTCTCATCATACAGCGTCACCCGCGCGCCCCCACCAGGGGTAACTGTCAAGTCGGTTCGGACGAAGCCGTCCGCACTAGACAGTGCTAGCGAGGGTATGTCCGGTGTCGTGAAGCCGAGTACCAGACCTCCCCGATCTCGGACTCCCCGCGTTAGCGTCAGCCCCGGCCTTCCATCGTCCATAACCCCGAGCATCATACGCTTCTTTCCATCCTTGTCCACCATGTCCAGTCGGGGACTGCCATCGGGCCACAGCCGGAGCGCTGCGCGTGACTTTGCGTCCTTGTCGAGCATATCCAACCGTGCAGCCCCATCCGCCAGAATCGACAGCGACACGCGGACCTTGCCCTGCCCATCCACCAGTTCGAACTTCTGCGCCCGCACCACCTGCGGCACGGCCGCCTTCGCCTTCCCCGCCGCATACGCCACAGCCGCCGCCGTCACCACCAGACACACCGCCACAACCACAACCGCCCACTTGCGCTTGCTCATGCCCCTCGCTCCTCTGGCGCTGCCCATTCTGCGCCGAATCGCCAACCGGAACTCCGAAGGGTAGCTCAGTGGTGTACGTCGTCCCTCACGAGCCCGCTTCCCCGCCGACCAGGCCATCTCCTACCGGCTCTCGAACCCTCCAGGCCTCCCGCCTCCTCGCCCTCCCAACAAATCGGCCCGTCGGCTATTCGCCGGCGGGCCGTTCTACGCGGTAACCCCACGTGTCAAGGAAAACGAGAAGCTTCCTCTCAGGCAGACCTCACGCGGTCGGCGCCTTTGCCGACTTCGCTGCCGTCACCGGCTTCGCAACCTGCGCCGGTTTCGCAGCCTTCCCAGGCTTCGCCGAATGGGCCGCCTGTGGCTTGTGAAGGGAGCACGTGCCGCCATTTGCGCTGCAGCTCGCCCCGGCCTTGGCATTGGCCATCGCGCCGCCCTTGTGTGCCGCGCAGCTTCCGCCAGACGCCGCGCCCTTGTGGCTCATGCTGCAACCGCCCGAAGAGCATCCGCCACTCTCGCACGACTCACATGAGCCCGCCTTGCCCGCGCTCGCCTTCCCACCCGCCAGGACGGTGCTGTGGAACGCTACTGCCTTCGTCACACCTGCCGTCTGATGCGAGCTGAGGTTGTTCGCAGCAGTCAGCGCAGCCCACGACATCAGCAGGAGCGCCAGGACTCCGAGCAACACCACCAGCCTCACCCGATCTCTCATCTCCAAACCTCCTTGGTCATCTGACCATTCCTTACATATTACCCACTAAGACGATAGGAATGATAGCCTCAATATGTTACAACTTCGGGATGATAGCTGGGCGATATCCGCAATTTGTGCAGAACCGAACAAAGCGCCTTCTGCTGCGCTCACAGACCGGGTGGCGGTGGGAGAGCCCTCTTCTGCCAGGCTCGGAGTCGCGTGCTGCTACCAGCCGAAGAAGCGATAGGGATCGTCCCACTCCACGGGCTGATCCAGGTAGAGACCCTCCAGCCACCGCTTCTGCGGACTGCCCCCGGCGACCGGGCTGCTGAACCGCGCCAGGATCGGCGTGCCCCCGCCGGTGATGATCGCCACATCCCCTCGCATCACGATCTCGCTCCCAGGTGCAGCGCCCGCCCGGCCGCCGCGCCCGTGTGCGCCCCCTCATCCTTCACCAGTGTGCCGTTGACCATCACGTATGGGATCCCCTCCGGGAAGCGCTTCGGGTCCTCGTAGGTGGCGGTATCTCGCACCGTGGCCGGGTCGAAGACGACCAGGTCCGCCCAGAACCCCGGCCGCACGATGCCGCGGTCCCACTGCCCCAGCCGCCGCTGCGGCAGCGAGGTCATCCTGCGAACGATTTCCTCCACCCGGAACAGACCTTCCTCGCGCGCGTACTTGCCAAGAAAGCGCGCGAAGGTGCCCCAGGAGCGCGGGTGGGGCCTCGTCCCGGTCATGATGCCGTCGCTGCCCGCCATCAGCCACGGCTGCTGGATGATCGCCCGCACGTTCTCCTCGTGGCCCACGTGGAGAATGATGTTCACGTTCAGCCGCTCCTCCACCAGCAGCCGCCGCGCCGCCTCGAAGTTCTCCACGCCCTGTGCCGCCGCCATCTCCGTCACCCGCTTCCCGACCCATCGCTGATTTGCCTCAGTCTCGACCGCGCTGATCGCCACGGTGTCCCATGCAATCGGGAGGAAGTGATAACCGGCGGTCCCCTCCACCTCCATCTCACGCCGGATGCGGGCGGCTTTCGCGGCATCGGCCAGCGCGGCGAGAGTCGCCTGCGTGCCCCCCACTGACGTCCAGGGAGGAAGCAGCGAGGCGAGAGAAGTCGAACCAGCCAGGTATGGATAGGCGTCGGCCGTCACCTCCACCTCCGCCGGGTCGAGGGCATCGATCATCGCCACGAGTTCCCTGCCGCGACCCTCGTTGCAGGGGAAGTTCATCACGCAGTGCGTGAAATGCACCGCGATCCCTGCCCGCCGCGCCACCCCGATCATCTCCGCGTAGGAATCGAGCGCGCCCTTCCCGTAGCTGCGGTGGTGGGGCGCGAAGTAGCCGCCGCAGGTGGCCGTCTCCTCGCACAGCGCTACCAGCTCTTCGGTGTCGGCGAACATTGCCGGCGGGTAGGAGAGCCCGGTCGACAGGCCCACTGCGCCCTCTGCCATGCCCTGCCGTACCTGCGTTCGCATCTCTGCCAGCTCGCCGGCCGTGGGCGCGCGGTTCTCGTCGCCCATCACCAGAATGCGGACGGTGCCGTGTGGCACCAGATAGGCGACGTTCACGGAGGTACGGCCATCGAACTGGCTCAGGTACTCGGCAACGCTCGACCAGCCCCAGGTGATGCCGGCATGTTCGCCGTTCCAGGCCACCGTCCGCTCCCGCACCGTCGCCATCGTGCGCGCGTCGGCCGGCGCGAAGGACAGCCCGTCTTGCCCGATGACCTCGGTGGTCACCCCCTGCATCACCTTCGGCTCGGAACGGGGGAAGGCGAGAAGCTGCAGGTCGGAGTGCGTGTGCATGTCCACGAAGCCGGGAGAAAGGAGCTGGCCGCGAATATCGATCCTTCGCCCGGCCGGTGCGCCGGCGAGATCTCCGATCTCGCGGACGCGGCCTCCGGCGATCCCTACGTCGGCCCGGAACGGCGGGGAGCCCGTGCCGTCCACGACCCGGCCTCCCGAGAAGATGATGTCCAGCTTCGTCACGATTGCACGCTCCTTCATTCGGGGGCTGGGGGAAGCATGGGCGCCCACGGGTGCGCGGCGTTAGTGGGGCAGCCGGTAGCCGGTGGCGCCGACAGGTTGACATCTACTACTTCGCGCCGCTTGAGGGCTCATCATTCCTGCATAGCGCAGCGGAGGGGGCGGGATTCGAACCCGCGAGGGACCTTTCAGCCCCTACGCGATTTCCAGTCGCGCTCCTTAGGCCAACTCGGACACCCCTCCGAAGGGGTCAGCACAGCAGCGGGCGCTCGGTTCGACGGTGCCATGTCGAGTATATCCGCGGCGTTCATCAGGAGTCAAGCCGGGGCGCCGCCAGACGCGACCAATGTACGGTATAGGCCCTCGATCTTCGTCACCATCTGTTCGAGATCGAACGCGTCACGGACTCTCCGCTGGCCGGCCAGGCCCATGTCGCGCGCCTGGTCCGGGTTCAGCAAGAGTTGTTCGAGCGCGTGCGCCAGCCCGGAGGGATCCGCGGGCGCAACCAGCAGGCCGGTCTCCCCATCCACGACTACCTCCGGCGTGCCGCCGACTCGGCAAGCGACGACCGGCTTCGCCAGCGCCATAGCCTCGAGCGCAGACAGCGACAGACCTTCCTGCACCGACGGCAACACGAACACGTCAGCCATCTCCAGGAACGGCAGAACGTTTCGGTGGAAGCCGCAGAACCCGACCCTGTCCGCCAGGCCCCAGTCATCGACCTCGCGCTGGAGCTGGGGCAGCAGCGATCCCGTGCCGACGATGAGAAGTCGGAGGTCGCGCCACCGGGCATCTCGCGCCAGCATCTCGACGGCCTCGAGCAGATATCGGTGCCCCTTGGTCGCCGCCAATCGGCCGACCGTCACCAGCAGCGGCGCGCTCTCCTTCACCCCCCACTCGGCGCGCCCCACATGGGCGGCCTCCGCAGCAGACATCGCGCGCAGGTCCACTCCGTTGTGAATCACCGTGATCCGCGAGGCTGGGAGGCCCTGTGACACCAGGTGCTGCTTCACAGCGTTCGAGACCGCGATCACCGCCTTCGCCCAGTTGAAGCACGTGCGAGTATTCAGCCCGTGAACGGTGGCGACGGCCGGGGTCCCCGCCATCAGAGCAGCCCAGCTCCCGATGAGGCTCGCAGTCGAGAGATGGGTGTGGATGATCTGTACCCGATGCCGGCGGAGCCAGAAGGCCAGCCGGCCCAGCATCACCGGGTCCAGCTTCCCAGCCGTCGTCGGGGACCAGACCGGAAGTCGCCGCGATATCAGCTCGGCCACCAGCGGGCGGCCGCGAGGGCAGATGACCGTAACCTCGTGTCCGCGCTCGCGCAGCTTCTCGGCGAGGGTGGCGACGTGCACCTCCGCGCCTCCGATCTGGGAAGGCGTGATATACTGCACGATCCGGAGGCGCTCCTTCATCGGCGCACCTGCTCGGCGCGCCACAGCTTGTAGGCGAAACGCGGGACCACGTTGTACCGCCGGATGTTGATCCTCGGAAGAGCCATCGGATCATCGCCGGGCAGAGCAGCCGCGCGCACGGTCGTGCACGCGACATCGTATCCAGCCTGCTGCACCATCTCCCGCACGCGCCCGTTCCATTCCCCATATGGGTAGGCAAACGCCCGGCAGCGCTCGCCGAGCGCCTGCTCGAAGGCGAGGCGCGACTCGGAAATCTCGCGCCGCGCCTCCGCTTCCGAGACCAGCGTCAGATGCGCGTGAGATAGCGTATGCGAGCCGAACTCGAGGCCTTGCTCGCGCATTTCCTCTATCTCGCGTAGGCCCAGCATCGGTTCCGGGACGTCGCCGACCGCCTGCTCCCACACGTTGCTCCCGTCGATCCCGCTCATGACGAGGAAGATGGTGGCGCTCATTCTCCGCTCGCACAGAGCGGGGAGGGCATGCTCGTGGAGGCACCTGTAGCCGTCATCGAAGGTGATGACGACCGGCCGCCGGATCGATGGGTGGCGATCGCCGGCCGGGCTCAGGTCGAGCAGAGAGATCGTCGTGTACCCGCGCCGCAGCAAATAGTCCAGGTGTCGCGCGAAGAGCCGAGACGAGACGTAGTGCCCAGGGAGGCGCGCTCCGCGGGGGGGAGAACCGATCTTGTGGTAGAGCAATATGGGAATCGCGGGTCGTGCGCTGTCCATCCAAGGTCTCTGGCAGAGCCGTGCGAGGAACTCAGGCGTCGGGAAGAGAGCGAGAGATTCTTCGGGCGTTGACGCAGCCCTCTTGTCTTCTTCGCTCCTCCGTCGGCCGCATCCTCCCCACGGCTGACGAAGAACCGGATGGGAAAAGCGAGAGCGCCCGCTATTCGCGGGCGCTCTCATCACAGGCGCTTTCGGATACCGCCCGTCAGCGCGATATCGCCAGTCCGTGCGCTAGTCGATCGTGAAGCTCGGTTGGCGCGCGATCTCGAACAGAGCCCCGGTCTCGTCAGCAGTCGAAACCACGAGCGTGTAATCGCCCTTGGCCAGACCTGCCGGGATCTGCCATGTGAAGAACACATACGGGTCTTCGCTGGCAAACGCCGCGGCGCGTGCTGCTGCGACCTGCGCCGCCGTCAGCATGAACAGCTTGGTCGCTGCCGGCGTCGGCGAACCCACCGGCAAAAGTTCGAACAGAATGTCGAACGTGCCTGTCGGGGTCTGCGGGAAGATCAAGCTCGTGTCGAGCCGCACACCGTCCAGCCCGATATACGCAAAGCCGGGATCGGCCTGCAGGCCGCTGGACTCGCTCGTGAAGCCGAGGAAGTCGGCGGTGTCCACATCTACCGCAGTGATCGCAGGGCCGGCGAGAACCACCACCGATCCGCTCGGCATGACGAAGCCGCGCCAGATGAACACGGACATCTGCGCGCGGTCAACAGCCACAAGCGGCTGATAGGTGCCGTCCGGGTAGCCTTGAACGACGCCATGAGCTACCGCAAACTCGATGTACGCGAACGCCCAGTAATCCGTCCCGACGTCCGGGAAAGTCGCCGCCGCCGGGCCGCTCGGCACGTTCGCGTCGCCCCCGGCAATACCGCGGGCCACGAACACCGCCATCTGATCGCGGGTCACGACCAGGGCCGGACGATAGGTAGAGGTGCCATCGGGCTCCGCGTAGCCAACCACGATGCCCGAATCCACCAGCGCCTCGATCTGCGGCCTGGCCCAGAAGTCCTCCGGGATATCCGTGAACTTGTTTTCGAACGGAGGGACTGTCAGCTTCAGCGCCCGTGCCATGAACACGGCCATCTGGTCGCGCGTGACCTGCACCAGCGGCCTGTACGTGCCGTCTGAGTAGCCTTGTACCACGAACGGCACGTTGCCGGCCAACTCCTCTATCCAGAAGCGTGCCCAACTGCCGATCGCCTGGTCTTGCACGGGATTGCCAGTAGGTTGGTCGTCCGAGAAGCGGCTCATCACGATCGGTGCGGTGACCGTATCCGTCGGGATGAGCGTCCCGGCAGTGGATGTGGGCGTCAGCTCATTCGCCAGAATCCAGTTGCAGTCGAATGCGGAATTCGACCCCGGCTCCGTCGGACCCACCGGCTGGTCATACTCCAAGCTGGTGATCGGCGGCCCGGTGATCGTGAACTCAAACACGAAGCTCTGGGTCGGCGCCACGCTGACGCCGACGATGGGCACGAGCGTGAGCCCCCAGGTGTCGATGGGAGTGGCCGCCGTCGTGATCCCCATCACCGACTCCAGCCCGAAGGTGGAGTTCCACGTGGTGGTGCCATTGTTCGTCACGTCGATGGTGGCCTCGCCGACCTGATCCCATACGAGTGTTGCGGGCAGCTGTGGCGCGACCCCGGGAGTCACCTCCCACGAGTCCGCCGCCAAAGCTATGCTCGAGCCCATGCTGAGACATAGCGCTACCAGCGCTATGGCCCACAGGTACGTCAGTTTCGTCATGCCTCGCCTCCTTCGTAGCTGGCACGCCACCGCCAGCGGCTACAAGCCCTACTGCCAGGTCACGCCTTCGGGAGCCCTGTGCCACGTGGCCATGGCGACGGAGCTTTCACGACTCGGGCGGCCGCATCCCCACAACCTCGTGGCAGGAAACTCTGAGGCGGAGAACAGCGTGCCTGGCCCCAGATCAGTCAGCTCTGATCGAAGTGTCCGATAACCACCTCCTCCCCTCCCTCGCGAGCCTGTCGCTCTCGGCAAGACCACCCCCGGCCGGTCGGCAGGCAGGCCTCACGCCCCGGGAGAACGCCCGCGCGGCCGATTGCATTCAACACCTCCCCCGTCCCTCCTGCATGGCGGCGACAGAGAATGTGTGCCCGCCCGGCCTCTCGGGATGCTGGAATATCCGTGATAGTCTCCCTCTTCTATTCCATTTCCGACGGAAAGCGGCCAAAGCGCTCTCATCCGGGCGGACGCGGGCGTGGGCGATTTCCCGGCCACAAATGACTTTGGCCCAGAGAAATAGGGGCAAGGGCCACCAGACGACCAGCGAATGCCCAGGCGAAAATGAACCGGCTCGGCATCGCTGCCGAGCCGGTTCGCTACACCAGATCAGCGGACGGTCGGAGACCGGCCGCAGGGCCTGGTTTAGAGACCCTTGATCTGGAGATCGTCGAGGTACACGATCGCGTTGACGGTCGCGCCGTTCAACGTGATCCGTAGCATGAAGT
>JBEKKD010000142.1:0-8786 GCA_050010895.1 Armatimonadota bacterium | reverse complement strand
GAAAGAGTTCGTCGTCCAGACCGTGCCCGACGAGCAGAACAACCCCGCCATCAACTCCGGCATCGTGGTCTGGGAGGACATGCGCAATGACCCCGGCAACGGCACGAATGTTGACATCTACGGGTACAACCTGCTGACCCACCAGGAGTTCCCGGTCTGCACCGCCGCGGGGAGCCAGTTCGCTCCCGCCATCGACGGCCGCTGGATCGTGTGGACCGACTTCCGCAACGATCCGGGCGATTTCACGAACAGCGACATCTACGGCTTCGATCTCTTCTCCGGCCGCGAGCTCGCCATCGCCGACGGCGACTACAAGGAGACCGAGCCGGCCGTGTACGGCGATGTGGTGGTCTGGACCGACTACCGCAACGACCCCGGCGACGGCTCGAATTCCGATATCTACGGCCGTAGTATGCTCACCAGCGAGACCTTCCCGATCTGCACCGCGCCCGGCAACCAGCGACATCCCGCGATCTTCGGCGACGTCGTCGTGTGGGAGGACTATCGGAACGACCCCGGCGATGGATCGAACGCCGATATCTATGGCACCGATCTGCGGACCGGCGGGGAATTCGCCCTCTACCTTTCCGAGGGGAGCCAGAAGCGCCCGGCGATCTCCGGGAACATCGTCGTCTGGGAGGACGACCGCAACGCGAGCACCACCGGCACCGACATCTACGGCTGCTTCATCTCCGACGAGCACACGCTCGCGATTTCGGCCCTGTCTGACCTGCCGAGCATCGCGTCTGGCGGTTCCACGCAGCTTCGAGCGACCCCATACGACAGCCGCGCTCACCAGGTAACATGGTCGTGGAGCGACGGCGGCGCGGGCGGGACGTTCTCGCCCAGCCCGCAGGCGCAGAGCCCGATCTACACCGCCCCGGGCAATGATAGCGACGGCCCGGCGGCGCGGAACCTCACCGTCACGGCGACCTGCTGTGGCTCGCCGTCACTCACGGCAACAGCAGACCTGACGGTGATGGAGGAGGCGAAGCCGCGCCCGATCGAGGTGATGGTGACCGCGCAGCCCACCCGCATTCGCAGCGGCGGCACAGTCGCGCTGACCGCGGAGGGCAACGATCCGGGTGGCCGTCAGATCACCTCCTGGGAATGGAGCGATGGCGGCGCGGGTGGCGCGTTCGCACCCAGCGCGACGGTCCCGAACGTCACCTACGCAGCCCCGGCCGGCGTTGATGCCACGATCGCACTGACCGCGACCGTGGGGTGCGACGGCGATCCCGGCGTCGCGGGCTGCGGCAGCGTCGCCATTGTGGCTCACGACTTCGCCGACGTGCCGCCGGATTCATGGGCGGCGAACGAGGTGTATGCCTGCTACAGCGCGGGCATCGTCGATGGGTATCCCGACGGCCGCTACGTGCCATCGGTATCGGTGACGCGCGACCAGATGGCAGTCTACATCTCGCGCGCCATCGCGGGCGGCGATGCCTCTGTGCCGTCCGGCCCCGCGCAGGCCACCTTCGCGGACGTGCCGCTGAGCCATTGGGCCAGCAGGTACATCGAATACGTGAGCGCCAATCAGATCGCCACCGGCTATCCCGACGGAACCTACCAGCCTGAGAACGTGGTCGACCGCGGGCAGATGGCCGTGTTCGTCGCCAGGGCCATCGTCACCCCCACCGGAGAAGCCGGGCTGGCGAGCTTCACCCCGCCGTTCCGGGTGACATTCCCGGATGTGACATCGACCGGCGACTGGGCCTGGTGCCACAAGCACGTCGAGTTCATCGCCTCCCGCGCCATCGCCTCCGGCTATCCCGACGGCCTCTACCACCCGGAGTACGCTTGCGCCCGAGACCAGATGGCCGTCTACATCAGCCGCGCATTCGGCCTGGTGAAGTGACCGCGCCCCCACCATGATCGACATTGCGCGCGACCTGACACGCCAGGTCGCCGAAGCGCTGGGCTGGTGGCGCCAGCACGGCCACGCCGCCGTCGTCGTGTTCGACCGCATGCGGGCTCCCCTTCGTCACGAACTCACCGAACAGGCCGCCATCGTCATCAGTGAAGACGCGCCTGCCCCCGCGCCGGATGAAGTGACTCCTCGCCTGCCGGGGCAAGCCCGTGGGGCAGGCCTGCCCTGAGCGAAGTCGAAGGGTTGGTAACCTGCCGACCGTCGTGGTATAACCCCTATGGCGAGCCCGGCGGCTCGCACATCGTCGACAGGGGACGCCGGACCGATGAGACGCTCTGCTTCCGTTTCCATGTGCCTCGTGGCACTTCTCGCCTGTGCCCTCGCACTGGCCCATGCCGATGCGCCGCCCACCCGCGCCCTCTCCCTGCGCGTTCTGCAGGCGCGGCTCAAGGCCGCCGTCGCGCGCGGCGAGCAGCCCCGCGAAGTGATGGAGCTGGCCGGCATCACCCGCGTCACCGGCTACACCGTGGATGAGAAGACCCGCGACCTGATCGTGCTGGGCGAGGTCGAGCAAGGCGCGCCCGCGCTCCATATCGAAGACCTCGCGGTCGCGTTCCGCAGCGTCTGGCTCACGTACGCCACTCGCCGCGGGCATACCATCTACTACGAAGATCCGGGGTGTTCCATCGACCCCGACCCGGCGGTGGTGCAGCAGCTCAGCGAGCTCGCGCAGATCGACGTGAGCGACGAGACCATGGATCAGTGGTGCGATATCTGCGACCAGCCCCAGCGCGTGCGCGTCATGGGCGTGCCGTTCGATAGCCGGTTCGCCAAGGTGATGGTGGACGCCGATTACCTGATGAAACGCCTCGCCGACGGCTCGATCCAGATGCAGGTCCCCGGATTCGTCAGCCTCGGCGACATCACATACGCCCGCATCAGCGATGAACTGAAGACCGGCAGCGCGCCCCGCGACACGCGGACTTCGCTCAACCGGTTCTGGTTCTACCCCGGCACAGCGCAGTTCCGCGAGCAGGATGGTGTCACCGAGATCGAGCGCTGCCCGGTCACGCTGCTCACCGAGGAGCAGCACCTCACCGCCGAGGGCCTCACCGGCCTGCGCCGGCCCGACCCCGAGGCGCTGCGATTCGCCGAGGGATTCAGCGCCCACTACGACGACATCGCCGGCGCGCGCCCGATCTATCAGGAACTCGAGGGGCTGTTCCGAATGGTGGCTCTGGCGAAGCTGGTGAAGTACGACGGCGAGCACGTGGACCTGGATTATTTGATGCGCCGCTACCCCATGTCCAAGGTGAACGTCGCGCGCACGCTGCCGGGCGTGTCGCGGGTGCAGACCATCGAGCGCAAGCGCGATGTCGAGGGCGGCATCGAGACAGTGAAGATGTGGATGCCGACCTGCGGCGGGGTCAACATGGGCTACAAGATCGGCCCCGACAACTATAAGCGCACCACCCCGCGCAGCAGTGTCCGAGCGTCCGCGAAACGACGCGGCTCCGGCGCGAAAGCACCGAAGCAACGCCTCGCCCCGCCCGTCGGGAAAAGGAAGACCGTCCTCAAGTCCCGCCCCTCCCCCGACGCTCTCTCGTGGGACGTGAAGGGGCGGTGGCTGTAGGGGGCGCATCTTGGGGCGCGCACTGCGCCGGTACTTCCGTGCCGACTCATCTCCGCTCTCATCCGCACCACCAGTGGCACAGGCGTCTCGCCTGTGGCTCAGCGCAGTAGCGCTGAGGTGCCGTTCCCCCCGCCCCTCCGGCTCTTCGCCTCCTCGGATCCCGCCCTACACCTTCGCCAGCGCCCGTTCGATCAGCGCGCGGCGTCGCACGTCGTACATATCCCCCGATGCCGGCCGCCGAACCGCGCGCTCTAGTGCCCGCGCGGCGAAGCGGAGCTCGGCGCGGGCCGACGGCAGGCCGACATCATTCAGCGCGAGCACGGTGTAGTAGAACGGGAACGTGCTCCAGCGGTTGTTCTCGCCTCGGCTCGCCTTCAGCACCTTGATCCCGGCGACGAGCCGGCGCTCCGCGTGCTTCAGCCCGCCAGCCGCGAGGTGCCGCCACAGCGCAACGCTGCACCGGCGGCAGCAGTAGAGCCCCCCATTCCCACCGCGCGATTCGTCCTCCGCAAGCCCTCTGATCATCTCGGCGCTCGCCGACTTCAGCGCGGCCTTCACCTCCGGCTTCTGGGACTCGAGCAGGATCAGCGCCCGGCACGCCTCCTCGCCGAACACGTGGCTGAGCCCTGCCCCCGAGCGCACCCATTCGCCGGTGAACACCTGCGCGCTCGTTTCGAAATCCTCGGCCGTCGGCGCGGGCATCCCGCGGTACGAACCAGGTTGTCCCAGCCGGCTGATGATCCATTGCGAAATCTGCTCGCGCTGGGCGGCGGAAAGGGGGCGGTCGAAGAAAAGAGCGTCGTTCAATGCGTCGAGGGTGGCCACCAAGGAATTGCGGTGAACAAGGGGCATGGAAGCCTCCTGATCGGGCTTCCCGATAGGTTCGGAGCTACCGGCAAGCTTCCTCTCTGCAGTCACCCCCGCCCGCCACAAAAACGTAGCTATGGTGTTTCGGGACTTCAGTTCCGAAACCGGTACTCGTTGCGTCGGTGCTAACGCCCTGCGAAGCTTCAGCGAAGGAGGGTCAGTGCCGATGTCCCTCCGCCTGTGGGGCCCGGGCTTCAGTCGCCTCCGGCGACTTGCCTCCTGCCCGTTGCGTCATCTACCATCCCCGATCTCTGCCCGGCAGGCACTACTCTTCGCGGCGCAGTAGTTACCAACCATGCGCACCGATGCCCGCCTGCGCGCCCGATCATCTGAATGTTGCGGCGTTCGCGCTAGAGGCCGCGCCGCCGCGACCAGCCGCTTATCTTGCTGGACGATCTAGGGTATAATAGACGCGGCCAGCGAAGGCTATTGAGAACCGCATCGGGCGGGACAGGGGGGGCTGCGGCCTCTCTGCTGCAGTTCAGCGGCGGGCTCTGTATCCCAGAAGTGGAGGCGAGATGCCGGGAAGTCGAGAAAACGGCCAAAAGCCCGAAAGGCCGCGCGTGCTGGTCGTGGAAGACGAGTTCGTCATCCTTCTCACCCTGAAGGTCCAGCTCGAGGCCATCGGTTGTGACGTCGTCGGCACCGCGCGAGACGCCGACAGCGCCGTCGAGCAGGCGCGGAGCCTGCAGCCCGATATCGTCCTCATGGATATTGGATTGCCCGGAAAGGACGGCGCCGCGGCCACCAGGGAGATCATGGCCGACAGGTGGACCCGTATCATCCTCGTCACCGCCTACGGTGACGAAAGAGTTGAGCAAGCAGTCCAAGCAGGCGCCTGCGTCGTCCTCACCAAGCCCATCGTGCAGGCGCAGTTGGCCAGAGCCATAGACCAAGCGCAGGCCTCCACGCCGGGTTCGGCCTGCGGCTAGCCCCATGCCCGGCATGAAGGCGATGGTGCTGGCCGCCGGCCTCGGAGACAGACTCAGACCCATCACCGATCATCTCCCAAAGCCTCTCCTCCCCATCGCCAATCGCCCGGTGATGGCCTACATCATCGAGCACCTCGCCCGCCACGGCTTCACCGATGTCATCGCCAACCTCCACTACCGCGGCCGGCAGGTCCAGGACTATTTCGGCGACGGCTCCGACTTCGGTGTCAACCTCACCTACACCCACGAGGACCGGCTCTGGGGGATAGCCGGAGGCGTCCGCCGCTGCCGCGACTTCTTCGGCGACGACACCTTCCTCGTCATCGGCGCCGACGACCTCACCGACATGGACCTCTCCGAGTTCCTCGCACTCCATCGCGCCACAGGGTCCATTGCCACCATCGGCCTCGCCCAGGTCGAGGAGACCTCCCAGTTCGGCATCGTCGTCACCGACCCCGAAGGCCGCATCCAGCGCTTCGTCGAGAAGCCGCAGGGCCAGGCCCCCAGCAACACCGCCAACACCCAGATCTATCTCTTCGAGCCAGCCGTCTTTGACTTCATCCCCGCCGATCAGAAATACGACTTCGGCTTCCAGGCGTTCCCCGCCATGGTCTCCGCCCAGGTCCCGTTCTACGGCTTCCGCCTCTCCGGCTACTGGCGCGACATCGGCAGCATCCAGGACTACCTCGCCGCTCAATCCGACCTCCTCGCGCATAGGCTGTCCGCGCGCATCCCCGCCCACGAAATCCGCCCCGGCATCTGGGTCGAACCCGACTGCGAAATCGCAGACACCGCCCGGCTCGAGCCATCTCTCATACTCGGCCGCGGCGCGACTGTGGGGGCACATGCCAGGCTCGGACGCGGAACCGCCGTCGCCGACGGAGTCCACATTCCCGATGGCGCCACCATCTGGAACAGCGTCATATGGGCGGGGGCTGCGCTCCCCCAGGGGGCGTCGCTGTCCGGAACAGTCGCAACTTCCCATGGTATGTATGACGAGACCGACGTTCAGCGCACAATTGTCGAGAAAACGCACTGACGATTGGTTGCTTGGCTATCTGGGACTGACTATAATCACCGCGGAGACCCCTGCGCAGGCGTCTTGGAATGCAGGTATCCGGCCTGCACCTTGGAATCCACTGGAGGGCAGGCGCCGAGCCTGCATCTGGTTCCACGATCGGCGTGAGGTGGCAACAGCTTCCTCTCGTCAGCATGGCGTGACTGACAGGCGCAGCTATGGGGTTTGCGGGAGGTGACGAGGAATGGCCGAAAGAGGAGCGATGACGGTCCGTGAAGCCGGCCGCAAGGGCGGTCGCGCGACCAAAGCCCGGCACGGCCCCGAGTTCTACGAATCGATCGGGCGCAAAGGTGGGGAGACGACCAAGAAGCGGCACGGCCCCGAGTTCTACGAGAAGATCGGCCGCAAAGGGGGCCAGCGAGTCCGCCAACTGGTCGCGCAAGCGAAGCGAGCCCAAGCCCGGTAACACGAACCGGGCTTCAGTGGTTCCCAACTCCCCGACACATTCCGGCGAACAGCAGGGCAGCCGCCATCGCGTCTGCCCCGCTCATTGACGGCCAGGTTCCAGGAACGTGGCGGCGGAACGAAGCAGGCTGCCCCCGCAGCCTGCTCTTCTGTCTCAGGGCGGCCTCGTTGCGTCGATACTTCAGCGGCGCCGTCGGCTGCGCCGCCAGCCGGAGTGCCGACGCCCCTCCGCTCTGTGGGATCCGGGCTTCAGCCGCCTCCGGCGACCGGCCCTGTGGCCCACGAAGTCTCGGCGAAGTGGGGTTCCCTCTGCCTCTTCGACTCTTCGCTCCCACTGTCATTGCGAGGGGCGGCCGTTCGCCGCCCCGTGGCAATCTCGCCGTTGCCGCTCCCGCCGCAGGCGGGAATCAGCGTGTATCCGCGTGCATCGGCGGATGGCCGTGCCTCGCCGTTCCCTCCGACTCTCGTCTCTTCGCCGCTCCCGTTCCTCTCAGATCTCCCGCCGCCCCTCCATCGACCGCGCGATCGTGACATCATCCGCATAGTCCAGATCCCCCCCCACAGGCAGCCCAAGGGCAATGCGGCTCACTGTGACCCCCAGTGGCTTCAGCAGGCCAGCGATGTAAATTGCCGTCGCATCCCCCTCCACCGTCGGATTCGTCGCCAAAATCACCTCGGCAATCTTCCCGCCCCTCACCCGGTCCAGCAGTTCCGCGATCCGGAGCGATTCCGGCCCGATGCCGTCCATCGGTGAGATCAGCCCCTGGAGCACGTGGTAGCGCCCGTGAAAGCCCCCCGCTCGCTCCATGGCGAGCAGATCGCGGGTGTCCGAGACCACGCAGAGCAGAGCTTCGTCACGGTGCGAATCAGCGCAGATCGCGCACAGATCTGTATCGGTGAAGTTGAAGCAGAGCGGGCAGTTGTGGATGCGTTCCTTGACGTGGACGATGGCATCAGCCAGCGCCGCCGCGTCGCCCTGGCTCGCGCCCAGCATATGCAGCGCCAAGCGCTGAGCCGTTTTCGGCCCCACCCCGGGCAACTTCTCCAGTTCCTCTATCAGCCGCGCCAGCGGCCGCGGATACGCCAGCAATTAGAACAATCCTGGGATGTTCAGACCGCCCGTCAGCCCGCCCATCTTCTCTTCCTGGGTCTTCCGTGCAGTTTCGAGGGCCTCCCGCACCGCGGCCAGAATCAGATCCTGGAGCATCTCCACATCGTTCGGGTCAACCGCGTCTGGCGAGATCGTCAGCTCCAACAGCTCCCCTGAGCCGCTGGCCACCGCCTTCACCACCCCGCCGCCGGCCGTTCCCTCGATCCGCATCGCGGCCAACTCCTCTTGAGCGGCCTGCATATCCCGCTGGAACTGCTCCACCTGCCGCATCAACTGCTTCTGGATGCCTCCACCCCCCGGTATCCTCATGCCGATCTCCTCTGTTGATCTGGACCTCTCCCCCTCGCCTCGCCTTCGCGCTATTCCTCGACCTCGCTGCCCGGGAACGTCGTGAGCGCTTCCTGCACCCTCTTGGGATGTGCGGTGGGCCTGGGACCGCTCTCGGCCTGCTCCAACTGACACTTCACCTTCACCGAACGCGCGAACATGCTCTGAATCGCGTCCGAGACGGCCTTCAGGTGTTCCTCATTCTTCGACATCTGCATGTAGTGGAACTCATATTTCCTTGGGAAAGACAGGGTCAGAGAGTCTCCCTCGAGTGAGACAGGCGTTGCCGCGATGAGGTAGCCGCCGAGCGACGCCCTCCGCCCCTTGCGCAGTTCGGCGAGCAGGTCTCCCCATCGACGCTTGATCTCCGCCAGCCCGACTTCCTGCACTCCCTCGGCCTCTGTGGGTGCGGCGGCGGGTTCGGCCGCGACCTCTTCGGCTATCGCTGGCTCGGGGACCTTCGGATCGGACCGCGGCTCGGCTGCTGCGGTGCGGGGTTCCTCACGCCTGGCCGGAACGCCTTTGGCGGATGGCGCGCGGCGACAGATGCGGACGGCGGTCAG
>JBEKKD010000141.1:0-9229 GCA_050010895.1 Armatimonadota bacterium | reverse complement strand
CACCACGGTCGACCTGCTGACGAACGAGATACCGGAGGCCTGCTCGTGCGGGCACTACTTCGATCTGGCGTCAGTGAAGCCGGTGCTCTACCAGTATCGAGAGATCATGCGAACGATGGCGGAGGCGGATTTCGATATCGAGGTGGAGCAGCCGGAGGAGGGGGAGTAGCGGGGCGGGCGGGGTCAGGTATCTAGACGCAGATGAACGCAGATGCATACTGACCAGCGGCTGCACCGCTGAACAAGAGGAGGTGCGTCCGCTGGGCGGACGCCGATTACTGGACAGCAACGACGTGATTCTTCGCTGCGCTCAGAATGACAGATAGGGTCGCCGGGAGGACCCGGCTCCCACAGAGAAGGGGGCAGGAGACACGTCACCCGAGGCGACTGAAGCTCTTGCGGAGGCGACTGAAGCTCTTGCGCAACCCACAGAATGACAGGCGGGTGGGCAGAGGCGACGGAAGCAGAACGGCGAGATTGCCACGCGCGATGAGTCCCTGCCGGGGCTCATCGGCTCGCAATGACAATATCGTCAGGGCACGACGACGAGCATTCCGCCTATCTTCTTATCGTCAGCGAAGTGGTAGGGGTAGCTGCCCCACGCGCCAGGGCTGAACTCGATCAGGGAGGCTTTTCCCGGCACGAGTTTCTCGCTAACGTTCAGGTTGTCGATGACGAACGTACGAGCGAGATCGGTCGAGGTGACGTAGAGCCTGATGTCCTCGCCCTTTCTCACGTAGATCTTGTCGGGCTTGATGGCAGTAGCGCTGGCGACGATGTTGATCTGACGGACGTCGCCGACGAAGGTCCCGGACATGCCGTCGGGCCCGATCCCCGAGGGCGCTGACACGGAGGGCGGCTTGCTGCAGCCGGGGGCGACGGCCGCCAGGATGAGGACTGCAAGAAGGGCGATTCGCTTCATGTTCTCGTTCCTCTGGAAGGAGACTGCTGGGGTATTTCTCGGCACGGGGGCGCGGGACCTGCGGGGGAGGGGGCTGGACGCAGATGAACCCGCCCGATGCGGGACGTGGGGGAGGCGGCTGCGCCGCTTGGTTTCGGAATCGGAGGTCCTGAAACACCAGTGCCTTCAAGCTTGGAGGTAGGGCCTTAGCGCAGACTGTAGGCGGAGCATCTTATTCACCATCGCCTTTTGAAGCCTTGGCCACTCGTTCCTTTCGTTCTTATAGCCACCGTTCTTAAGGGTTGTTCCCACTAAGGTGGTGCCCCGTCCAGGAGTGATCTCGACAATGTCGCCGAAGGCGGCAGTGATCTCCTTCTGGCGCCTTTTCAACCGGCGCAGCACCGCACCAATCTCCTTCTGACTACCCCGCGTGTGGCTCAGCCTCAAGCAGACGGCCCTCCTGTCCTCGTTGACCCGGCAAACCCACTCCGCCCCGTTTATCCCCGTCGGAGCAGTTCGGTCACTTCCCGTGCCGGCCTTTCGTCTCGCCAACAACGGGAGCCTCGTTCGGGCTGCTGAACTGAAGCCTTCCCAGAACTGCTTCTTGAAGTCGTGCCGCTCTCTGTCCTCCTTCGGCGGAGCTTCCTGTAGGGGAGAGGCAGCTCCCCCAGGCCGATATCGCACGAGTGTCAGGCGAGGACTTAGCTTTGACTCGCCTGTTCTCTCAGCTGCTACCTGAACCAAATGAAATCTCGCGGCGGAAGCAGCATTGAGCCACTGGATTGCCTTCACGTGCTCACGCCGGAAGTGCTCGGCGACCCAGACGGCAGCATCCGTCTCCGTGGTCGCCAGGTAGGTGATAAGCTTGCCCAGATGATCGTGGTCACTGTAACCAAACTGACATTCCACGACCACGACCCTCCCCTTCGGACAGCAGGCAACAAGGTCTACGCTGAAATCGCCCACTGCGTGCTCGCGCCTTGCCGATAGCAGCCTGAGGTCGGTGGCCTCGCCAAGGGCGGCCAATCCCTGACTCTGCTCAAGCCACTGGACCAAGGATCTCTCCTGCTTCCAAATCTCCCGCAGTGGGACTACAGTAGGCTTGCGGGCCACTAGCACACCCCCTTCCCCTCAGGACTCTTCCTGCCCTGGGTGCAAGATCCCCCTCAATTCGCACGGGAAAGCACGCCAGAGGCGAGCAGACATGCCTCCTGCCCATTCTCAGCCGACGGGCGACCCGTTGGGTCGCCCCTACAGCACTTCCCGAAGCTTCTTGGCGAGCGCGGGGACGACTTCGAAGAGGTCGCCAACGATGCCGTAGGTGGCGACGTTGAAGATGGGGGCGGAGGGGTCTTTGTTGATGGCGACGATGACGTCGGAGCTGCCCATGCCGGCGAGGTGCTGGACGGCGCCGGAGATGCCGCAGGCGATGTAGAGCTTGGGCTGGACGGTGCGGCCGGTCTGGCCGACCTGATGGTAGGCGGGGATCCAGCCGGCATCGACGGCGGCGCGGGAGGCGCCGACGGCTCCGCCGAGGGCGTCGGCGAGGTCGCGGATGAGGGCGAAGTTCTCAGGCTTGCCCAGCCCTCGGCCGCCTGAAACGATGATCTGCGCGTCCTGAAGGTTGATCTGCGCGTCGCCCTCCTGCTGAACGATCTCGACGATCTTGGCGACGACGGAGCGCTCGTCGAGATGAACGGGGATGGTGACGATTTCGCCGGCGCGAGAGGCGTCAGCGGCCAGCGCTTTCATCACGCCCGGGCGGACGGTGGCCATCTGGGGACGGGCCTGGCGGCAGACGATAGTGGCCATCAGGTTTCCGCCGAAGGCGGGGCGGGTCTGGACGAGGAGGCCTTCCTCATCATCGATGTCGAGGCCGGTGCAGTCGGCGGTGAGGCCGGCGGAGATGCGCGCGGCGACGCGGGGCGCGAGATCGCGGCCCTGCGGGGTGGCTGAGACGAGCACGATCTCGGGCTTGCGCTGGTTGATCATGCCGGCGAGGACATCGGTATAGGGGCCGGTGCGGTAGTGGGTGAGGACGGGGTCCTGGGCCATGTAGACCTTGTCGGCCCCGTGCGCGATGAGGTCAGGGGTCAGGCACTCGATCCGATCACCGAGAAGCACGGCGGAAAGCTCGACACCGCGCTTGTCGGCCAGCTCGCGACCCCGGCCCAGCAGCTCGTAGGTGCCGCGGCGGAACTGGCCGTGGAGATGCTCCGCGACCACCCACACGCCGCGGTACTGACTGGTATCAACTTCGCGGCTGAAGGCGACTTCCAGCATGATAGCGGCGAACTTGCAGCTCGTGGCGCAGGCGCCGCACTGGGTGCAGTTGTCGTTGAAGCTGGCCTTGTCATCGACAATGTCGATGGCGCTGTAGGGGCAGGCGCGCAGGCAGAGGCGACAGCCGGTGCAGTTCTCAGTTATCAGACGTACAGCCATGTAGGCGTTCTCCAATGATGCTCAGTTTCGAAACACCAACCCCGACATCAGCGAATGCCGCTGAACATTCGGGGCGTTTCGAACAGCACGAAGCCGCCCCGGCGCTAGCGGCATTCCTCTCGGGGCGTTCCGGACTGCACGGAGCCGCCCCGGAACCGGAAATCCCGGAACGCCAACGAAAACGGTGTCCACTCGCTATGCGAGCGGTATTCCTCCGATATGGATTCCTCGCCTGCGGCTCGGAATGACAATGAGGGCGGGTCAGCCGACGGCGATGTTGAGTTCTTTGATGGCGCCGGCCAGCGCGGCTACGACTTCATTCGTTTCGCCGCGCAGGATGACGCCGCCGCCGCGTCTTTCGGGCGGCCAGACTTTGATGACGGTGGTCGGCGAGCCGTCGAAGCCGGTCTGGGTGAGATCGGCGCCGATGTCAGCGGCAGTCCACCTGGTGATCTGAGCTTTCTTCGCCTTGAGCACGTTGCGCATGCCTGGGAAGCGCGGCTCGTTGATCTGCTTGACGACGGTGACGAGGGCGGGAAGCCTGACGTCGAGCACTTCGAAGAGGTCGTCGAGGACGCGCCGGGCGCGGAGCTTCTTGTCCGTAAGCTCGAGGCCGATGGCGAAGGTGACCTGGGGGATGCCGAGCCGTTCCGCCAGCCCCGGGCCGACCTGGCCGGTGTCGCCGTCGATGGCCTGCTTGCCGCAGATGATGAGGTCGAACTCGCCGATTTTGCGGACGACCTGAGCGAGGGTGTAGGAGGTGGCGAGGGTGTCGCTTCCGCGGGAGGCGGGGTCACAGAGAAGGATCGCTTCATCGGCTCCCATGGCGAGCGCGTGGCGAAGCGCCTCTTCGGCCTGTGGCGGGCCCATGCAGACGACGGTGACCTTGCCGCCGTTGGCGTCCCGCAACTGGAGGGCGGCCTCGATGGCGTTCTCATCGAACGGGTTGATGATGCTCTTGACGCCTTCGCGGATGAGCGCGTTGGTCTTGGGATCGACGCGGACGTCGGTGGTTTCGGGGACCTGCTTGATGCAGACGACGGTGTTCACTCGCTCGACCCTCGCAGCACCTGATTCGCGATGACGAGGCGCTGGATTTCGGAGGTGCCTTCGACGATCTCGAAGAGCTTGGCTTCTCGCATGTAGCGCTCGACCGGGAACTCCTTGGTGTAGCCGTAGCCGCCGAAGATCTGGACGGCCTTGGTGGTGACGCGCATGGCGGTCTCGGATGCGTAGAGCTTGGCCATGGCGGCTTCCCGCTCGAACGGTTTGCCCTGATCCTTCAGCCAGGCGGCGCGCCAGGTGAGCAGGCGAGCGGCGTCGATTTCGGTGGCCATGTCGGCGATCATGAACTGGATGGCCTGGAAGCTGGAGATGGGCTTGCCAAACTGCACTCGCCGCTTGGAATAGGGGATGGCAGCCTCGAGCGCGGCGCGGGCGAGGCCGACCGCGCCGATAGCCATGCCGATGCGACCGACGCCGAGGGTTCGCATGGCGACCAGGAAGCCGCCGCGTTCTCGACCGAGGATATTCTCCTTGGGGACGCGGCAGTCGGTGAAGACGAGTTCGCGATTGGGCAGCGAGGGATAGGCCATCTTCTTCTCGTTCTTGCCGAACTCGAAGCCGGGGGTGCCCTTCTCGACGATGAATGCGGTCATGCCGCGGGTGCCCTTGGAAGGATCGACGTTAGCGATGATGACGTAGGTCTGGGCCTCGCCGCCGTTGGTGATGAAAATCTTGGTGCCGTTGAGGATGTAGTGATCGCCGTCCTTGTCGGCCTTGGTGCTGACAGAGCCGGCATCCGACCCCGCGCCGGGCTCGGTGAGGCCGAACGCGCCGATATGCTCGCCTTGTGCGAGCGGCGGGAGGTACTTCTTCTTCTGCGCCTCCGTGCCGAAGAGCATGATGGGGTAGACGCAGAGGACGTGGGCTCCGTAGACCGCGCCGGTGGTGGTGCAGGCGCGAGAGAGCTCTTCTCCTACCGCGCTCCAGGTGAGGAAATCCATGCCCAGGCCGCCGTACTCTTCGGGCACGGGTATTCCCATCAGGTCGAGTTCTGCGAGTTTCCTGACGTTTTCGGCCGGCCAGCGGCCGGCCTCGTCGGTCTCCTGAGCTTTGGGCGCCAGGTCCTCGTCGCAGAACTCTCTGACCGCGTCAATGACTGCTGATTGGTCTTCGTTGAATGTGAAATCCATACGGTCACCCCCGTAACATTGAGTAGGACGGGCTGCAACCCGTCCCACCGTATTCATCCTATCGGAAACCGCGAAGGGCGTCAACGCGGAGGGCGGTTTGGGGACTGAAGTCCCGAAACACCGACGAGGCGAGGAGTCGAAGAGGCGAAAGGTCGGAGGGAGCGGAGGGGGGAAGCCGACGAGCGCCTGGGACTTGAAGAAGGCGCCGATCTGTTCGTGTTGGGCGCCGGGCATGACGATGCGCTCCATCGGGCCGCCGAGGCTCTGGGCGAGCATGGCCGCGTGTGGTTTTCCGGGAAATGTCGGGAGGAATCGCAGGGCTGGGGCGTTCGCCACGGAACGCGTGTGAGCATTCCCGGGGCAGGAAGCCCGGGCCAAGGAGGTAGCACCAGTGAGACGTTCCAGTGTTGTCGTGCTGGCAGTCGCAGCGGTTCTGAGCCTTCTGGTCGCGCTGCCGGCTCTGGTTGCGCAGGAGGCCGGCGGAAACGCGCCGGGCGGGCGGATGGGACGAGGGCCAGGCGGCGCGGGCCCGGGGGCAGGTCCGACCATGCAGGAGCAGATGGACTCCGCGCTCAAGCAGGCCGGCCTGAACGATAGCGAGCGGGCCGCGGCCGAGCGAGCGGTGAAGACGAAGATGGATGCTCGCCAGGAGCTGACCACGGCGTTCGGGCAATTGCGGCGCACGAACTCCGACGCGAAAGCGACTGATGAGCAGCTCAAGCAGGCGGTCGATGCCTATGGACAGGCGCTCACGAAGTACCGGAATGCGGTTCAGACGGAGGACCAGAACCTGGTGAAGCAGCTTTCGGTGAAGAGCCATGCGCGCTGCCTGGCTCTTGGCGTGCTCGACAACGGCCTTGGCATGGGTGGCGGGATGCGCGGCGGAGGGGGCGGCGGGATGCGCGGTGGCATGCGCGGTGGCATGCGAGGCGGTGGCGGTCGCGGTATGGGTGGCGGGGGCATGGGAGGGCCTCCGGCTTAGCGGCGCGCAGCGCCAAGACGGTTTGAAGACGTGAGATGCCGGTTGGTTTCGGGACTGAAGCCCCGAAACACCGGAAGGCTTGAGATTCGGAATCCCGCCCTTGCCGGATGACGGCAGGGGCGGGCGTGTTCTGTGGCTGCGATTACGACCAGGGCGAGAGCTGCATGAAGAGGCCGAGCATGGGGTCGGTGATACTGCGCAGGCCCATGATGAGGAAGTGGCCCAGGGCCATGCCCAGGAAGGCAGGCCGGAACTTGCGGTACATGCGCAGGCCGCCGAAGCGGATCATGAGGACCACCAGCGCCCAGGCGATGAAGGCGTTGGTCCAAAGCCGGGTGTTGAGCCCCCAGGTGCCGCCCATGATGAAGCCGATGGGACTGACGCCCCACCAGAGGAAGTTGGTGTGCAGCCAGGTGAGCAGGAGCATCACCGCGGCTCCGCAGACGAGGCCGTAGGAGAGGAACGGGGTGGCGGCCTCGGGGGTGCGCAGGCTATCGGAGAGCTGGCCGAACTGATAGTTGCCCATGTCGCGGAACTGCCAGGAGTCGAACTTCTGCGCGCCCTGTGCATATGCGGTGTGGATGTTCACCCATGGGACCACGGCCATCATGAGCAGCAGCGCGAGGAGTAGCGCCCCGGCGGCCAGCCTGCCGCGCACGCGAGCGGAGTGCAGAATCTTCATATCGTTCATGTCGAAATGGAGGAAATTTACCTTCCACTCCTGCATGAAGGTGGCCTGCAAGTAGGTGATCATGGTCAGCGACCCGGGCGTGAATCCGGCGGCGCCGGTGACGCCGACCATCAGGTCTCTGGGGTTCATGCTCACGTCAGGGACAAAGACGCCTCCTGCTGAGACCAGTCGCGCGGTGGCGAGGGAGTAGCCGAAGAAGATGGTCATGAGCACGCCGAAGACCCAGAGGTCCATGCCGGCGCAATGGGTCCAGTAGGCCATGAATCCCAGGCTCACCACCAGGAGCGCGATGGCCGCGCCGGGGGGGATCGGGTCGAGCGGATCACGGGCCTGGGGGCGGCCGAGAAGGCTGCGCGCGGCGCCGGTGATGGCGCGGCGAGATTGCCAGATGAGTATGACGGCGAGCATGAGCGCGCCGCCGGCTTCCTGATAGGTGATGAAGGCGGAGGGGTTGAAGACGCCCGCGCCGCCCTGGCCGTAGCCGAGAGCGGAGAAGGTGAGTATCTGGAGACGATCGACGAGGAAGAAAAGCCACAGGCTGAGGGAGACGTCGGCGGGCATGAGCGCGAGGATGCCGATGGTTTCGAAGCCGATGTAGGCGTAGGTATCGCTGATCGAGTCCCAGGGGCCATTGCCGGCGAAGCTGCGGCCGATGTTGAAGTAGAGGGGCGAGTAGGGAACCGAGGGGGCGAAGTTGTGGGCCAACTGGACCAGCGACTGCAGCACGGGAAGGGAGACGCCGATCCAGAGCAGGGGGTTTCGGAAGAAGGAGCTGGCCGCGGAGGGGACCTGATCGCCGGCCATCTCGATGGGCAAGGCGGCGATGGGGAAAGCGAGGCGCTGGCCCTCGATCCAGTCCTTGCGCATGAGGCAGCCGAGCGAAAAGAAGGCGGCGTAGAGGGCGAGCGCGAAGACGGACCACGAGAGAACGGGAGCGGTCCACTGGCCCCAGGGGATAGCGACGCCGGGAGGAATCCCCTCGTAGAACCATCGTGCCGCTTCGGGCTGATTCACCTGGAGCCAGAGGGGCACATTCGGGAGGAACGTGCGGGCCCAGCGGTTCTCGGGCGTGGCGAAGTAGGCGGGGTGAGCGGAGTTCTCGGTGACGTAGCCATAGAGGCCTTCGTTGGCGAGCGCGGCGCAGATGGCCATCATGGCGTAGACGAGCAAGAGCTCGGGGCCGGTGAAGGCCCAGTTGGGCCGGAGGCGGCGCAGCAGCGTGTTGACGGGCAGCGCCAGGATGAAGAGAAGGAATACGGGCCCGGTTGCGAGAGGGCGGAATGCCCAGTCGTACTTGTTGAGGGTGTAGTTGAAGTAGGGGATCATGAAGGCGAGGCCGATGACGGCGGCCGCGCCGAGGAGCACCGCCCGCGTGCGGATGGCGCTCAATGGGGCATGCTCGGCGGTCCCGGGTTCAGGCATATGAGGCTTTCGCAGCCGCGCCGGGACGACGCTTTCGGGGCGGGAGGGTGTTCAACTACGGACGTTCGCCCAATGAAGTACCATCGGGCGAACGTCTTCTTTCAGGCATTCGCCGGTCCTTTGATGACGTTCGCCCTTACTTCTTTGGGCGAACGTCATTGGGATTGCTCAGCTCACGCGACTCAGGCATTCTTCCCACTGGGCTCGCGGGAGGGAGTTCGGCGGCAGGGACGGGACTTCCTACTGAGGTGCAAACGAGGAGTCGAAGAGGCGAGGAGGCGGAGGGAGCGCGAAGGCAGGGGGAGAAGAGGCCTTCACAGCTTCTACGGATTCTCTTGCATTACGGTTAGGACCGTAATGCAAGAGAATCTGCCGTGCGAACCTTACGGGGTGCGCTGTAGAGTTTCTTGCATTATGGCACTTCTAACCATAATGCAAGAAACTCTAAGGAGATAGGATTGATGAGAGCGGTATTTATGCTGATGGGGCTGGCGGTGGCGGTGTTCTGTCTGTGTGCGGTGGGATGGACGGGTGAGACGCGATCCGGGAGCACGAGCCCGTATGCGGCGTGGAAGAACGGGCCGTCGTCTGACCCC
>JBEKKD010000140.1:0-8875 GCA_050010895.1 Armatimonadota bacterium | reverse complement strand
CGCCGAGCGCCTCGCCGCCGTCCACCGGCGCGCCCTCATCGCCGCGGCCGCCGGCAAACCCGACCTCGCCCGCCTCAAAGCCAACGACACCGCCGCCCGCGACTACTTCCTCGGCCTCGCCCTCCGAGTCGAAACCACCGCCGGCCCCCACCTCCTCGCCGAATCCCTCTCCCGCTGCCCCCACGGCACCGCAGCCGAGTGGGTGAAAGCAGTCAGCGCATTGGCGAAGGAGCGGGGAGTCACGCTATGGTAGCCCCAGTCGCCTCGACCGCGTCACTTGCCTACCCCTTCCGCCTCCAGATCAGCCCTCCGCACTCCATAGGCCAGTGGCACAGGCGTCTCGCCTGTGGCTCAGCGCTGCTTCAGCAGCGCTGAGGTAAGCCTTTCCTGCGTCCGGCTACAACACCCCACTTCCGGCCACCAGACGAGCCTCCCGCCTTCCACAGGCCAGTGGCACAGGCGTCTCGCCTGTGGCTCAGCGCTGCCCCAGCAGCGCTGAGGTGCCGTGCAACTCCAGTAGGAGGCGCTTGCCTGCCTATCGAAGTCTCGCATCACTATGAGCGGCGACCAGCCAGAGCGGAAAACCGTTTCGGCCGACCTTACCATCAGCCAGCGGGACCTGCCTCATTGGCAGGTCGGCGGGGCCACCTACTTCATCACGTTCCGGCTGAAGGGCCATCCGGGCTCAGAGGCCAGTGGCACAGGTTTACCCGCCTCGGAGGGCGTCTCGCCTGTGGAACCCGCGGAGGCCACACCGCACCCGCTCACTCCGGCCGAACGCACCATCGTGATGAAAGCGATCCTCTTCTGGCACGCTCGCAAATGGTCGGTCGATGCTCTGACGGTCATGCCGGATCACGTGCATGTGCTGGCGACGCCCCTGGAGCGGTCCCCCGGCGACTGGTTTTCCTTGACCGAACTGATGCACAGCGTGAAGTCATTCACTGCCCACAGGATTCAGCGCCATCGCAGAGCCAGCGGCGCTCTGTGGCAATCGGAGCGCTATGATCGCGTGAACCGCGACGAGCATGAGTTCTATCAGAAGGCCACGTACATCCTGGAAAACGCGCAAAGGAAAGGGCTGGTCGAGTACGGCTGGGAGTACGAATGGTTCTGGTGTCCGGGCAAGGAGCAGTTGGGCAATAGAGTGAGAAGGGGATAGCCCGCCTGCGGCTGGCCGAACGACACCTCAGCGCGACTGCATCGCGCCGAGCCACAGGCGAGACGCCTGTGCCACTGGAGTCCTGCTCGCCGCGGGGTGGGATGCGATGGGGACGGAGGGGCGTTGGCAGATGCCTCAGGGACGAGCGCGGGCAGGAGAGCGATGGGAAGCTGCGAATCAGTGTTCCGAGGGCAATGCATGAGCAAGCGGCGCGTCCCCAAGATGGACACGAGTTCTGTGGGTCAGTCTGAGCTAAGGCTGCAGCGGTTCCCTGCCTTACAGAAGGCCTGCGCAGAGGCATGCGCGTTGTTCATTAGGCGCGCTGGACCACAATCTGATCCTCTGCTATCGCAGATCGGTCAGCACGCCGTTCGGGAAGGACACGTTGTCGTCCAGAGCACGCCTGACGGTACTCACCGGCTTGACATGAAAGCAGTCCTGACGAGGACCTCTCTCTCTTACGAAGCGGTTCGCAATACTCGACTTGCCGAGCTCCAACGCGCTCTCGCAGACGCAGGAAGAGAGTTGGCCAACCACCAGGCCAGGATGCTGTTCGACCTTATCAACCGCGTCACAGCCGAAACTGGGAATGTCGTGAGCGGCAAGGGTCGGCCGGCCTTCGAGGCGATCATGGATGCTTTGGGGAAGATCCAGATCGACTTCGAGGGCGACGAGCCAAAGTGGCCGACGATGGTAATGGGGCCCGGCATGGCCGAGCGACTCCAGAAGGCCTCTCAGGAATGGCTGAGCGACCCCGAAAAGCGCCGTCGATGGAATGCACTCCTACAGAGGAAGCGGAGAGCGTATATTGCTAGGGAACGTTCTCGCAAGTTGGTTGAATAGCCTGAGAGAACGAGATGAGTTTGAGGTGTGCTTTCGGTCTCTTCTGCGAGCGCGCGGCTTCGTGCCCGTCGGCACGAAGACCGTACACGGGGCGATCGAGTACGGCAAGGACATAGCTGCCTGGCATCCCGGCGAAAGAACGATCTACCTGTTCCAGCTAAAGGCAGGCGATGTGAGGCGCGCCGACTGGCCAGGGCTGCATACCCAGCTGTTCGAACTCGCGGCTGTGCCCTATAGCCACCCGAACCATGTGATCGGTGCGCCTACCCAGCCAGTACTCGTCTGTACGGGGCAGGTGGAAGAAACACTGCGAGCTGCCATTGCAGGACAGAACTATGCCGCACTCCCTGCCCGCAAAGTGCTGGTGTGGGATAGGGAAACACTGGTGAACGCCTTCAGTGAAAACCTATTCTCTGTGCAGGTGCTCACTGAGGCGGTCGCCATCGACCATATCCGCGTCTGGAGTCACCTCTCCGACTATGGAGCCGACGAGGATAACATATGGTCGTTCCTTCACAGCTACCTCGACCGCGCCAAAGGACTGCCTGCACGAGACGTTCGTCGGATTCTCGCTGGGTATGTGGTGGCCGTGGCCCAGTTGTCTCAGCGCTACTGGTCAGGGGGTGACGTCTATGGCGCCATCGACTGCGCGATCCTTGGGGCCGTTGTGTTCTACGAAGCAGTACTGCGCCAGCGAATGCGGCCTGACGTAGCACAGTTCCACTGCAAAGCAATGAGGGAACTGATAATCGGATACCTGCGAGCCCTGCACCGGCAGTCTGAAAACGACCAGGCGGCACTTATCGACCTGACGGACAGACGCGGTGGCCCAGAGGAGGTGTTCGTCCTGCCCATCAGGGTGCATAGTTTGGCCTCAAAGCTCTCACTATTGGCATTCCTGAGCGATGGTGTCGATGACACCGCCCCGAGGGTCGCGAACTCGGTTAACACGATTGTAAGGCATAACCCGGCATTCGCCCACCCTGTCTCTGAGCGACAGTCGGGGACCCTCGTGGTCGCGCTGCTCGCGCTCTTGAGGTTTGGGCATCATGACACCGCGAGAGACGCTCTACTGGAAGCCATCGACTGGGTCGCTGGCCTCTGCGGGCACCGTCGCGCACCCGGCCTCCCGGATCCGTATCAACCCCTCACTGACGCTCCCTTCCATTTCCTCGGCCTTCCGCAGCGAGGGGACGGGGGCGAACTGACGGCCCAAAAGGGCAGCTACCTATTGCCTATTCTCGTGAGGCTTTGCTGTCTTCTGGGTCAGCGAGGGGCCATCCAAAGGAACTGGCAGTTCATCTCGCGGACAACGGCGCAGCAGTATATGCCGGACGATGAAGGCGAGATGTATACCCGGAGATCGGAGCGAGGAGAGTTGAAGGCCACCGTGTATCCTCTTCGCCAGTCCTGGAGGAAACTGCGGGACCGGTTGGGCAAACCGGTGCACCGCAGGTATCTCTCTTTGGCACAGGCATACCCGGAGGCGCCCCTACTGCTAGCATTGGCTTACCCCTGGCGTGCCGCTCTGTGTGAGCCATCCTTGTACGTGCCGTCGTTCGAATAGCTCGTGCTGTTTGGGCAAGCTCGTCTTAGAGTCGTCGCAGCGGGGCGCCGGTCTTCCGTCATCCACACCCCCGACCCATCGCCTCGCCCCCCAGTGGCACAGGCGTCCCGCCTGTGGCTCAGCGCTGCTTCAGCAGCGCTGAGGTAAGCCGGTGCCCTTGTCGTTCCGGCGGCTCCGCCGCCGCCTTTCTGCCATCTGCGGAATCTTCGTCGAATCTGCGTAATCTGCGTTACAGCCGTTGCCGTTCGCCGCCTCTTCGCCTATCGCCCCTCCATCCTCCTCTCCGCCTCATCCACCAGCCACCGCATCGCCTCGATCTCCTCCGGCAGCATCCTCCGCCCATCCAAAGCCCACTTCAGAAGCTGCGGCACCGACTTCTCCGCCACCCGGTTCACCAGGTCGGTCACCATCCGCCTCCCCACCAGTTCCTGGCTCTCCTTCGCCCGGTAGACATACGCCCGCTCGCTCCTGTCCACCGACACCAACCGCTTCCTCGCCATGATCTCCAACATCGTCTGCACCGAGGTCCGGCCAACGGGCCGCGCCTGAGCTATCACATCCCACACCGCGTTCACCGTGCTCGGCCCCTTCTCCCACAACACCCTCAATATCTCCAACTCCACCACAGTCGGTAACTCACTCGCCCATCGTGGCAATCTCTGATTCCTACCTTTCCTAGTGTGTAGCTGGTTCCCACCATTTCGGTTCCGCCCGCCAGAGGCGGGCGCATCCGCGTTCATCGGCGCTTGCCCGCCTCTGGCGGGTTCATCGGCGGATGGCCTTGCTTCTTGCGCGTTCCGCGCCGCGTATCGCGCGCGACACTCGCGCACCCCAATTTTGCCCCTCAACCCACCCAAAATGCCCCAGGAGCGATTTTTGACCGCTCGCGCGACTTTTTTCGCACCGCGATGCGCGGCCGCGCATCGCGACACCTCCCTCGCCACGCCCTTCTCAGCCCCCTTCCAGCCCATCCTGAAGCGCGCACACCGCGCAGCCGACCCGCACCGCGCATCTCCGAATTCGTTTGTTCCACAAGAACAGGCTTACTGCTTGTACTAATAAGCGCTTGCTTACTTAACGCGCGGCCCCGGCGAAGCCGGAACGCGCGGAAGGCGGTACCGCCTGCAGTTCGGCGGCACGCCACGTTTCACCGCGCGCGGTATTTATGCGAGGGATCAAGACCTGCGGAGCCGACCGGAGAGAGGCGACTCCCCGCGCGGCGGTCTCGCCGTTGCCGTTCCCGCCGCAGGCGGGAATCCGCGTGAATCCGCGTTCATCTAAGCCGCGCAAGCCAGCAGCGGACCAGCAGGACCGCTGCGAAGCGCGCGGCTAGGCGGATGGCCGTGCCTTTGCCGTTCCCTCCTCCTCCGTGCCCCGCTTTGCCTTCCTGCTGCCCCCTGTGCTATCATGCCGCCATTATCCGCCGTATGGCGGACAGGTCACTGGAGGTGCGTGCTGTGCTGAAGATCGCTGTTATCCCTGGGGATGGGATTGGGCCGGATGTGGCGGTGGAGGGGTTGAAGGTGTTGGAGGCGGTGGCGGGGCCGACGGGACTGAAGTACGAGCTGACCCATTTCGATTTCGGGGGCGAGCGGTATCTGAAGACGGGTGAGGTGCTGCCGGCAGGGGCGCTGGATGAGATACGGCAGTTCGACGCCGTCTATCTGGGTGCGGTGGGGCACCCTGAGGTGAAGGCGGGGATTCTGGAGAAGGGGCTGCTGCTGGCGCTGCGGTTCGGGCTGGACCAGTATGTGAACCTGCGGCCGATCAAGCTCTATCCGGGAGTGTGGACGCCGATCAAGGATAAGGGGCCGGAGGAGATCGACTTCGTGGTGGTGCGCGAGAACACCGAGGATATGTACATCGGCACCGGCGGGTTCATGCACTATGGCACGAAGGACGAGGTGGCGATCCAGGTGGCTTCCTATAGCTATAAGGGCACAGAGCGGATCATCCGATACGCGTTCGAGCTGACCCGGAAGCGGAATCGGGAGAAGAAGCTGACGCTGTGCGACAAGTCGAACGTGCTGACCTTCGGTCACGACCTGTGGCAGCGGGTGTTCAAGGAAGTGGGGGAGGATTTCCCGGATGTGACGATGGACCACGCCTACGTGGATGCCACCTGCATGTGGATGATAAAGAACCCGGAGTGGTTCGACGTGATCGTCACCACGAATATGTTCGGCGACATCATCACCGATCTCGGCGCCATGATCCAAGGCGGCATGGGGATTGCGGCATCGGGGAATATCAACCCGGAGGGGGTGTCGATGTTCGAGCCGATCCATGGGTCGGCGCCGAAGTATGCGGGGACGAACAAGTCGAATCCGCTGGCGGCGATCTGCGCGATGGGGATGCTGCTGGAGTATACGGGACACGCGAAGGCGGGGGCGCGGATCGAGAGGGCGATTTCGGATACGCTGGCGGCGGGGAGGATCCCGGATCTGAGCGCGGGGAAGTGCCCGCCGACGAGCGAGATCGGGGATATGATCGCGAAGGCTGTGGCGTAACGGCGGACGGCAACGGCAAGACGTGATCCTTCGCTGCGCTCAGGATGACAAGAGTTGCGCTCAGGATGACAAGAGTAACAAACGGGGCGACGACGGCCGCCCCTCGCAATGACAGTCAGTGGCGGCCGGGCGAAGAATTCGCCCGGCCTTCACAGTTATTTCACAGCGATATTGGATAATGCCTATGGCGGACTGTAGGCTTTGGGGGCGGTTTCGGCGGGCGCAGGGGGCTGGATGTCGCGACGATGTGACGGCGGGATGAGCTGATGTTGTCAGTGCAGGTTCGGAAGGCGCTGCGTGAGTTTGAGTTGGAGATCGCGTTCGATGTGAGTCCGGCGGAGAAGCTGGTGATCATCGGGCCGAGCGGGTGCGGCAAGACCACGACGCTGAACATCATCGCGGGGCTGTTGGAGCCGGATGATGGGCATGTGTCGCTGAAGGGGCAGCCGCTGTGGGATGCGAAGGCGCGGGTTGACGTGCCGACGGAGCAGCGGCGGGTGGGGTATGTGTTTCAGGACTTCGCGCTGTTCCCCCACATGACGGTTGCGGACAATGTCGCGTATGGGCTGCGGGCGCGGCGGGCTCCGAAAGGGACGGTCGCGGGGAAGGTGGACGAGGCGCTGGGGCTGCTGGGGATCCAGCATCTGAGGCAGCGCAAGCCGGGGCAGTTGTCGGGAGGCGAGCGGCAGCGGACGGCTCTGGCGAGGGCGATTGCGTGCGACGCGGAGATACTGCTGCTGGACGAGCCGCTGGGTTCGCTGGATGCGCAGACGCGGAACCAGGTGCGCGGGGAGTTACAAAGACTTCTTCGATTGGTGCATCGAATCGTCATCATGGTGACGCATGATTACATCGATGCGCTGACATTCGGCGATCGGATCTGCGTGCTGGATCGAGGGAAGGTGCTGCAGACGGGGAGCCGGCTGGAACTGCTGCGGCATCCGAAGTCGAGGTTCGTGGCGGAGTTGACGGGGGTGAATTTCTTCGAGGGGATGATCTCGGGAACGACGGATGAGGGGCTGACGGAGATTCAGGTGAACGGGGCGCAGCTCTATGCGGTTGCGAATGGGGGGCAGGCAGGGGAGACGCTGGTCACGTTCTTCCCGAGCGATGTGGCGATCAGTCGGGAGGCGCCGGCTTCGTCGGCCGTGAATGTGGTGCGATCGAACATCAAGGAGATCGTGCACCTGGGTGACAGGGTGCGGCTGTCGCTGAACGGCACGCTGGCGATGTGCGCGGAGATCACGGCGGGGTCGCTGGAGCGGATGGAACTGAAGGTGGGGGATGAGGTGTACGCGTCGCTGAAGGCGACGGCGATCAAGACGTATCGGTGAGGGTGCGAAGAGGCGAGAGGCGGAGGAAACGGCAGGGCAACCGCCGATGAACGCCGATGGACGCGGATTCCCACCTGCGGCGGGAACGACGGACGGCAAGGAATGTAGCGGAGGCGAAGAGGCGGAGGGAACGGAGGGGCAGGAGACACGTCACCCGAGGCGACTGAAGCTCCTGCCCTACGGGTTGCCTCCCTCGTAATGGCAAAGGGAGTGGCGTTCGCCAGCGAACGCCGATTGCGATCTGATAGCGGCGTGATCCTTCGCTCCGCTCAGGATGACAGGGACACACTCGGAATGACAAACGGAGAACTACTTCATGTCGGATGTGCGTAGGATTGTCATCGTAACATTGGTCTGCATCGCGATACTGGTCGGGGTGCTGGTGTTTGTGTGGCCGGGGAATGCGGAGCAGGCGAAGGCGGGGCCGCAGGTGCGATTGCTGGCGCATGCGGGGGCGGGGATTCAGCCGCCGCTGGACGAGCTGGGGAAGATGTTCGAGAAGAAGACCGGGGTGAGGATCGATTACAGCTATAAGGGGTCGGGGTGCTTGCTGCCCGACATCTGCGTTTCCGAGAAGGGCGATCTCTACATTCCGGGCGAGCTGTTCTACATGAAGCAGGCGGCGGATCGCAGGATCATCACGAAGTCCAGGCCGGTGGCGCGGATGACGACGGTGATCATCGCGCAGCCGGGCAACCCGAAGAAGATCACATCGCTCAACGATATGGCGAAGCCGGGGATGAGGGTGGGGTTGGGTGATGCGAAGGCGATTGCGATCGGGCGAGTGGCGCGGACGGTGCTGGACAAGGCGAAGCTGCGCAAGCAGGTCGAGAAGAATGTGGTGATGTCGTGCATGAACGTGGTGGAACTCGGGAACGCGGTGAAGCTGGGCCATCTGGACGCGGCGATCGTGTGGGATGGCACGGCGGCATTGTATAAGGGATATGTGACGACGGTCGCGATTCCGGCGAAGTACAGCCAGACCAGCACGATTCCGGTGGGAGTGCTGAAGTACTCGAAGCACCCGAAGGAAGCGGCGCAGTTCATGGATTTCCTAGCGAGCACAGAGGCGGCGCCGGTGTTCGAGAAGCACGGATACCAGTGCTGCCTGATGAAGAGTAAGGCCACCAAGGGTTGACGACGACTGAGGCGAGCAGTAGTTCACGAGGGAGCAATGTAGGGAACGCGCTGTTCGCCGCTGCCGTGGGCGCCATCCTGGTGGTGTTTCTGACGGCGGTCGCACTGGTGCTGTTGAGCAATGTGAAGTATCTTGCCGAACCCCAGAACTGGTCTATGTTGGGCGACGCGAATGTCAAGTCGGGGTGGCAGTTCTTCGTCGAGGGGCTGAAGGATCCGGAGAACCACTTCGCCATCAAGCTGAGCGTGCTGATGGCTGCGCTGACGGCGCTGCTGTCGATGATCGTAGCGATCCCCGCGGCATACGCACTCTCCCGCTTCC
>JBEKKD010000139.1:0-8937 GCA_050010895.1 Armatimonadota bacterium | reverse complement strand
GCTTCCCGGCGTGGCCGCTGCACCCCGTGGCACTGCCTCTCGCCACTGGCTGGGTGATAGACACCATCATGCCCGCGGTGATCGGCACACTGGTCGTGAAAGCCGTGCTGCTTCGGTATGGCGGCCTACGGGCTCACCGCCGTGCCCTCCCCTTCTTCCTGGGGATCACTACGGGCAGCGCCGTGACCCTAGTGTGCACCTCTATCGTCTTCCGGGCCCTCGCTCTGTCGCGCTAGCCAACAGGCACCAATGGCGGTCTGACGCGGGACTTTCCCTCATGCCGCGGTTGCTTCGCCTTAGGACCGCCCCAGCCTCCGCGACGGTCTCACCTGAGAGGCGCACCCCGCACCACAGCATCAGACCCGCTCGGCGAGGACGGCATGGGCAGTGTAACGGCGGTTCCACGCCCACTTGACCTCATACAAGGGGCCCCGCGTGCAGGTTCGACGAGCACAACGTGGAAGACGGGATGGGAATCAGCGAGTCGGAGGGCGTGAGCATGATCGTCAAGGCGTGGGCTCCAAACCGGATCCTGGATTTCGGTGGCTGGACTGACACCTGGTTCGCGAAGCACGGCGCGGTGCTGAACTTCGCCGTCGATCTCTACGCTCGGGTGGTGGTACGCACTCGCGCTCGGCCGGGGGTCAGCATCACCGCCAGCGATTACGGCGAGACCATTGAGATGACCAGCATCGACAGCATCATCTACAATGGCGAACATGACCTGCTGAAAGCTGCTGTCAAGGTAATGGGTCTGGACCAGATTGACGTGCAGGTTCACAGCGATGTCCCTCCTGGCTGCGGCACAGGATCTTCGGCTGCTGTTTCCGTAGCCATCCTCGGCGCGTTGGGGACCCTGGCCGGCCGATATCAGCGGCCGCACGAGGTCGCTCGACTTGCCCATGAACTGGAGACCAAGGAACTCGGGATCGAGAGCGGCGTGCAGGATCAGATCGCAGCCGCGGTTGGCGGCATCGGCTACCATGACATCTATGATTACCCTTTCGTCAGCAGCACCCCGGTCAGGTTGGCGCCGAGCACCCTCTGGGAGCTCGAGAGCCGGTTGATAGTGGTCTACAGCGGAGCACGGCACCTTTCGAGCGATGTCCACAGAAAAGTCGTAGGCGATTTGGAAGCTGGCCGGGCAGAAGCGATCGGCGCCATAGAGACGCTGCGACAGACGCCGCAGAAGGCTGCCGATGCCCTGTGGCGAGGGGATTACGACGCGTTCGCCAACGTGATGAACGAGAACAATGCTGCGCAGGCTAACCTTCACGGCGACATCGTGACCCCGGACCTCGCACGCATTGAGGAGGTGGCTCGCGCCGCGGGCGCGATTGGCTTCAAGATCAACGGGGCCGGCGGCGGGGGCAGCGGGACGCTCCTCTGCCGGGGCGGGGCTCGCCGCGACGTCGAGACGGCGCTCAAGGAAGCGGGCTACCAGGTGCTGAACTCTCACCTGGATACCCAGGGGTTGCGAGTGTGGGTTTCACAGCCCTGAAGGCGCTCGACGAGTTGCTCTCGGATGGCAGGCCGCTCTGCCGAGCCGGACCCCTGGGCCGGGGCTAGTGCTCAGTCAAGTTTATTATGAATCGAAGGCGCGGACCTGGTATCTGGGAGTATGTCTACCAGATCTGCCGTCCAATTGTCTGACCAGGAGCGCTCCCATTTGAAGGGGCTGCGCCGCCGTGGCGCTGCTCCCGCACGGGTGCAGACCAGGGCTCGGGTGTTGCTGTTGAGTGATCGCAGCCGGGGCGAACGCCGCACCGATGAGCAGGTGGCCGCGGCGGTGCTGACCAGCGCAACGTCTTGCACTTTCCGCGCGCTATCCCGCAAGCGGGGGATCACCCCACACCCAAACCCGTTGGCCTGCTGGAAGAGATCATCCGCGCCGCGGCGCCGGCGCGAGGAGTAGTCCTGGATCCGTTTGCCGGCTCGGGCTCCACGCTGATCGCCGCGGAGCGGACGAGCCGGGTCTGCCACGCCGCAGAGCTGGAACCGCGCTACTGCGATATCATCCTCGCCAGATGGGAGGCGCTGAGCGGGAGCAAGGCTACTCCGATGGATGGCTGAGGCCCAGCGGGATCGAAGTCCGCGCCCAGAGAGCGATCCCGTTACCGGCTGATATACACACGACGCCTCACCGGTCTTGAATCGAGGCCCGGTCTTGAGCGTATGGTTTACTTGAGGTGGGCAATGATGTACACACCCACCCCATAGAGCACGATCTGCGCGACCGAATCCAGTCCCAGCCGGAAGTAGCACCTGCGCAGCTTCGCCACGAATGACACCGCGTAAACCATCATCATGAGGATCCCGAGGAAGCCAAGCCAGAGATCAGGACGCCCTGCGTACGAAAGCACCGGCTTGCCAGCGACGATATCCCCAAGCAGGAATATCACCAACATGAAGGCATTGCCCCCGATGATATCGCTAATGGCCAGCTGATTGTCGCCGATGAAGATGGACTCCAGCCCGGTACTGATCTCCGGCAGCGAGGTGGCCAGGGCGATCGCCGTGGCAGCGAAGATCCCCATTCCGATCCCCAGGCGGTCGGCGATGGCGGTGCCCGATTCCTCCAGCAGATAGCCGGCGGCCAGCGTGACCAGGGAGGCGAAGATGAACACGAGCAGGACATAGCGGGTGGACTTGCCTTTGTAGAAGGCGTGGTTCTCCGTGGCCCTGCGGTGGTGATGCTTGCGGCCTGGGGCCGCCTCCTCCGCGACCACGTTGAAGCGAGGGTGCTGTCTGGCCTTGTTGATTATGAACAGTCCGACCACCCACGCGATCACGATCACCCCCGACAGGGGATTGGTCCGGAAGATGGTGTGCCGGGCGGGGATGAAGGTAGCGAGCAGGGCGAGCGCGGTGATGCCAATGGCGAAGACCGTCTCCAAAGAGAGCGTGATCGTCCCCGCCAGATAGGAGAGCGGACGCCTCCGGCCGACCGCGAAATCGAAGATGGCGATCAGCAGCGTCTGGATGGCGATGCCGCCCACCAGAGTGCCGATGATGACCGGGATATGGCCATACCGGGCCGCGCTGTACACCACCGCGATCTCAGGCAGGCTGCCGGTAATGCCCAGCAGGATCAGGCCCCCCATGGCTTCGCCGATCTTGAAGCGCGTATCCAGGGAATCGGTGGTCTTCGCCAAGGTGATCCCGGCCGCCCACGTGGCCGCGGCCGCGACCAGGAAGAGAACCGAGATCAGGGGTAGCGACAGACTCTCCATGGGCTTGTCTCCCGGAAAGCGCTATCCAGGCGTGCCGGGAGACTTTGGTTCGCCGCGTCCCTTCTGGTATCCTTGGGGCATGGATCGGGTCGTAGGCTTCATACGCTGTCCCAGACAGCACCCAGGACAGCGGCATCGAGAGCGCGGTCCGAAACAGACGTTTGTCGCGCGAGTCGGAGTACCAGCCATGTAGCTGGGTCCCTGTTTCCGGCATGGGAAGCACGCGTTCCTTAGTGTTCTAAACATCCTTGCGCTGAGCATTGGAGCGTGAGCCTGATCGGAGGCATACGGGAGTCGAAGCTATCTGAGTGCGGAGGTGGCTCCCGATGCTCCGAGAGGACTGGGTGCGGTTGACGAAGGGACAGCGCGCCGCGATCCGGCACCGACTGCGCCGCGCGGGATTGGCGGCCGAACGGCGGCGGCTGAATGCGGTCGCCCTGTATGATGCCGGGCAGAACATGGAGGAGATTGCGGAGACGCTCGGCTGCTCGCTGGGGAGCATCAGCCTGGACCTGAAGCGCTGGCGTGCGGAGCGCTTTACGGGGCTGGCTGCCAAGCCCCGGGGGGAGTGAGCCGAAGGTCTCGGAGGAGCAGTTTGCCGCCTTGGAGGTGACGCTGGGGGTGCCGCCGAGCGAGGTGGGATACTGCGCCGGGACCTGGACTCCCTGATCCTCTATGAGGACGAGATGGATCTGGACTGGAATCCGCGTATCACGCGGGTATCGGCAAGACGGGGCCGGCCGATGTCCGTCAGTTGATGGAATGACGCCGGATCAGAACAAGAAGAAGACGGTGTTCGGCGCGGTGAGTGTGGAAGGCCGGCTCTACTGCTCCATTCAGCCGCGCAAGCGAGCCGTGAGCTTCCTCGCCTTCGTGAAGCAGTTGCTGCAGCGGGCGGCGAAGGCGGGCCACGGGGTGCTGCTGATCCTGGACCATTACGACATCCACACTGCGAAGGTGGTGGCGCGCTTCGTGGCGGAGACGGAGGGCCGAGTGCAGGTGGTCTGGCTGCCCTCCTACTGCCCGAATGACAATTCCCAAGAGGAGGTGTGGTCGCACGTGCAGCCTATCGTGTGGTGTTCTCGGCACTCCTTCCGTATCGAGTGACGCAGGGCGCTCTCTGAACGCCGCGATGGACAATGGTGAAGTGCACCGGGCCTGCCCATAGCGGGACCAGGAGAGGGGAAACCGGCCGCCAGGAGAATGAGTGAACCGACCTGCAGATCCACCGTCGGGAGATGACCTAGAGAGAGAATGGGCCCGCGAGGGGGCCTGTGCGGCCCTGGAGACGGTGCGATCCTACTGGGTACCGACGTCGGCGGAGGGAAGCATGGCCCCGAGACGGCTAGAGGGTGTGCTGGCGTTGCTGGTGGTAGCCCTGACGGTGTTCGCCGGGGCGGCGTCGGGCGCCGAACGGATCACGGAGGCGTGGCGGAGTCCGTTCGGGAGGGGGCGCTCGGTGGCGGTGGATCCGACGGATGGGTCCGCGTGGGCGGCGATGGGTGGGAGTGTGATGCACCTCTCGGCGAGCGGCGCCATCCTCAGCCAGTGGGAGGGCTTCACCGCGCCCGGCGCCATCGCGCTGGACCCAACCGATGGCTCCTGCTGGATGGCCGACCGCGGGACCGGCACAGTGGCGCATCTCTCACCCACCGGTACGCTGCAGTGGCGGGGCGTCAGGTACACCGATCCCTACTTTCTCTCCGTGAACCCCACCGACGGCTCGTGCTGGGTGGCGGATCAGGGCGTCTGGGATACCGCGGCGCAGACCTACACCTCCACCTCGGTTACCCATCTGGCAGCAGACGGTTCGGTCTCCTGGCGAGGGACCGGCTTCGGGATTCCGGAGTGCGTCTCCGTCGACCCGGCGGATGGGTCTTGCTGGGTGGCGGACCTGGGGAATTGGAACGCGAGCGCAGGAGACTTCACGGGCGGCGCGGTGTGGCACATCTCGGCGGCCGGCGAGCAGCTCTGGAAAGGCGGCTCGCTGAGTCAGCCCTTAGCCGTCTCAGTGGCCGCAGATGGCTCCTGCTGGGCTGGCGATCGCGGGAACTGGAACGCGACGCAGCAGCAATACTCCGGCGGTGTGGTGGTGCACCTGAGCGCGGCGGGCGGCGAGCTGTGGCGCGGGGGTCCACTGTCCTCGGTCACCTCCGTCGCGGTCGATCCGGCGGATGGCTCCTGCTGGGCGGCCGACTACTGGAACGGTGGGATCGCGCACCTTGCGTCGAACGGCGGGGTGATCTCACAGAGCAGCGAAGTCCAGCCGTCCTCGCTCGCGGTGAACACCGCGGACAGCTCGTGCTGGGCCGCGGACTACGAGCCCGGATCGGTGGTGCACCTGTCGGCGGGCGGGAGTGAGCTCTGGCGAGGGACGGGGTTCGACTCGCCGCTGGCCGTCTCCGTGGACCCGGGGAACGGCTCGGTGTGGGTGGGCGACATCGGCGGCGTGTCACACCTCTCGGCGAGCGGATCAGGGCTGTGGACGAGCGCCGGGAGCGCCTTCCCTTATCCCACGTCGGTTTCCGTGGACACCGCCGACAGCTCCTGCTGGGTGTCGGATTACCTCCTGCCGACCGTGGCGCGGGTGGCCGCGAACGGGCAGATCGGAGTCCAGGACACGGCCGTCACCGCGCCGGTTTCGGTCTCTGCGAGCCCAAAGGACGGCTCGGTGTGGGTGGCCGACCTGGACAGCGTGCTGCACGTGGATGCGACCGGCAAACAGGTATGGCAGGGCACGGCCTTCACCGGTCCGACGTCGGTGTCTGTCAACCCCACGGATGGTTCGTGCTGGGTGGCGGACTACGGAGCGAGCACGGTGGTGCACGTGGCCGCCGGCGGAAGCGAGCTCTGGCGAGGCAGCGGCTTCGACTACACCTACGCGGTCTCGGTGAATGCCACGGACGGCTCCTGCTGGCTGGTCGATGTCGATCCGAGCGGGACGTGGAGCCAGGTGGTGCACCTCTCGGCGGCCGGATCGCCGTTGTGGAGCGGAGGGCAGTTCCTGGACCTGTGGTCGGTCTCGGCGAACTCCACTGACGGCTCCTGCTGGGTGGGAGACTCCGGCCAGGTGGCGCACCTGGCGTGGGATGGCACGGAGCTGTCTCATGCCGACAACTACCTGGGGGTGGAGAGCGTCTCGGTCGACGTGAGCGACGGCTCGTGTTGGGTAGCAGATACGCTGAATGGGCAGGTGGTGCATCTGCGGCTGGCCGCGCCGGAGACGCCGTCGGCGGCCTTTGCGGCCGCGCCGGCGAGTGGCCCCGCGCCGCTGAGCGTGCAATTCGCGGACCTCTCTCAGGGCGACCCAATCTCGTGGGCGTGGGACTTCGGCGACGGCGGAACCTCCACTCAGCAGTATCCATCGCACACCTACGCATCGGCGGGCAGCTACACGGTGACGCTGACGGTCACGAACGCTGCCGGCGCGAGCACGGCGACGGGCTACATCACGGTGAGTCCTCCGGCGCCGGGGAGCATTGCGGGGAAAGTGACGGATGCGCGCACGGGCGCGGCGATTGCCGGTGCAACCGTGGCGTGCACCGGCCAGACGGCCACCTCGGGGGCGGACGGAGCCTATACGCTCGCAAGCGTGCCGCCGGGGAGCTACACGGTGACGGCGAGCGCGCCCGGCTACCAGCCGACCACCGTCACCGGTGTGACGGTGGCTTCGGGTACGGTAACCAGTCTCGATCTGCCGCTGACTGCGGAGCCGGGCACGGTCGCCGGAACCGTGCGTGATTCCATCTTCGCGCAGCCGATCGCGGGGGTGACGGTGAGCGGCGGTGGAGAGAGCGCGCAGACCGACGGGAGCGGGCACTATGCGCTCTCGCTTCCTGGCGGCTCGGGCTATGCGCTCACCGCGAGCGCACGCGGCTATGGACTCGGCACGGCGTCCGGCGTCTCGGTGACGCCGAATCAGACGACGACGCTGGACTTCTCGCTCGACCCGCTGTCCGGCACGCTGCAGGGCACGGTGAAGGACGGAATGAGCGCAGCGCCAGTGGCGGGCGCGGTGGTCAGCATCGCCGGGCTCACGGTGACCAGCGACGCGCAGGGACACTACGCGGTGGGCGATCTGCTCACCGGGACCTATACCATGGGCGTGACCGCGGCCGGATACCAGGCGCTGACGCTGACGGGGATCAGCGTGTTCGGAGGGGAGACGACGACGCTGGACATCCCGCTCCCATCGCTCTCGGTGGGCGGAGTGATGGGGGCGGTGCGAGAGACGGACACGCAGGAGCCGGTGGCCGGCGCACTCGTCACCTGCGGCTCCCTGCGGGCGGTCACGGACAGCAGTGGACGCTACTCGATCCTTACGACGAAAACTGGCGTCTTCTCCATCGGCGCGAGCGCCGGGGGTCATTGGTGGTCGGCCGCGACGACGGTGGAGATCACCCTAGGCACAATCCTGACGCAGGACCTGACAGTCACGAGAATCAGCGGATCGGGACCGCAGTTCGAGGACATCAACGGCACAAACGCGATTCCCGCGAGTGTCGGCGCTGCGTGGGGCGATTACGACGGGGACGCCTACCCGGACCTGTTCCTCTCGGGGGGCGTTCTCTACCGGAACAACGGTGACTTGACCTTCACAAACATCACGGCGGCACAGGGGCTGCCCGGTGTGTCGATCTACCACGATGGCGTAGCAGGCGGGGACTACAACAACGACGGCATCTTCGACTTCTTCGTGGCCGGGGACAGCTCGACTCCGGACCAGCTCTTCCGGAACAACAGCCCCGGGTTCACGGATGTCGCGAGCCAGGCAGGCCTTACGTTCGCCGGGCCCGGGCGCACCGCCTCCTGGGGCGACTACGACCGGGATGGGTGGCTGGACCTCGCCGTCGGGTACGTGGGCACGCTGCAACTCTTCCATAACAATCAAGACGGCACGTTCAGTAACACATCGAACATGATCAGTGGCAGCAGCGGCGGGTGCGGGGGAACGTGCGTCTGGGCAGATGTGGACAACGACGGGTGGCCAGACCTGCTCAGCGTTGACAATGGCGGGGCGGTGGTCTTCCACAACGTCAAGGGCACGGCGCTGCAAGCGGTTCCCTCCGCGTTCTCGCCTCCCCCCTCCTCGCCCGGTGCCGTCGCGGTTGCCGACTACGACAATGACGGCTGGCTGGATGTCGCTTTCAGCGCGCCGGGCGGCTCTGGCCATCGCCTCCTGCTCTATCACAACAACGGTGACGGCACCCTCACAGACGTCACCGCGGCGGCTGGCCTCAGCGGCCCTGCGACCTACATCGATGCCGTCTCCTGGGCGGACTACGACAACGACGGTTGGATGGACCTCTATGGGGCCAGCGTGGGCGGGGCTCAGCTACTCTACCACAACAACGGGAACGGCACGTTCACGGAGGTCGCTCAGACGTCGGGGTTGGGGGATCCGTTCCACACCGAGGCTTCGGTGTGGGGGGACATGGACCTGGATGGCAAGATCGACCTCTTTCAGGCGGGGGAGACACCCCGGCTCTACCACAACATCGGCCCGGCGGCGAACTGGCTGCGGGTGCGCGCGCTCACGAGCGCCACCGGTGACGCGACCGACTTGAGCAAGCCCGCGCGTGACGCGATCGGCGCGCGCGTCGATCTCAATGTGGACAACGACCCCAGCTTCCCGCCCGGGCGTACGCTGCTGCGGGTCGTCGACGATGGGCACGGCTTCCTCGGGCAGGACGAGCCGATCGCT
>JBEKKD010000138.1:0-8938 GCA_050010895.1 Armatimonadota bacterium | reverse complement strand
TGCCATTCGTCCCACCGCTCGCCGAGGGACAGGCTGCTGTGGATGATGGCGACGCGGTCTCCGAAGCGGGAGCGGTAGATGCCCACGGCCTGCGCGGTGAGCGAAATCTCCGGCATGAGCACGATCGCCTGGCGGCCCAGGGCGAGCACGCGCTGGATGGCGTGCAGGTAGACTTCGGTCTTCCCGCTGGCAGTGACGCCGTAGAGCAGAAACGACTCGTGCCGATCAGCCTCGATGGCATCGGTGATCGCGTCCACCGCGGCTGTCTGATCGGGGGTGAGCGTGGGCGGAACTGAGGGGCGGCCGCTTTCTTCCGCCCAGGGAACGCGGCGCACTGCCGCCATCTCCGCCCTGAGCAGACCCTGCTTCACCAGCGCCTGAACGGCGGAGAGCGAGACGCCGGCGCGCTGGGCGAGGCCGGCTGGCGGGAGCGGGCCGGCCTCGACCGCGACGTGCAGGACGGCGACGCGGGCCGGCGAGCGGCGCGCGTGCTTCTCGCAGTACCGCCCGACCTCTTCGGGCGAGGCGTTCACGCTCAGAACGCGCACCTGCTTCGCCTTCGCCTCGGGCGGGCGGAGGAAGGCGCGTTCGGCGATAATGTTGTGCGATTTCAGCGCCCGGAGGGCCGGAAAGACGCGCGCGGCGGGGAGCTTCTGGCGGAGCGCGCCGAGGCTGGCCTCGCCCCCTGACTCGATGTGACGAAGCAGTACGGCGACATCACCGCGGGCACGCAGCGAATCGGGCATGGGTTCGCCAGTGGGGCTAAAGAAGCGCTGAATACGGTAGGTCGTGCCCTGCGGGAGGAACGGTCGGATCGCCTCACCGAGTTCGCAGAGGTAGTAGTCGGCCATCCAGCGCGCGAGGGGGAGCGCGTCGTCGGGGAGCGCGGGCGCGTCCTCGAAGACGGACTCGATGTCCTTGAGCCCGGCGCGATCGCTGTCCTCGCGGACTGCTGCGACGATGCCGACGACATCGCGCTGACCGAAGGGGATGAGGACCTGCACGCCCACGCGAATCCCAGGGCGGAGGGCCTCCGGGACGCGATAGGTGAAGATCTGGCTCAGGGGCCGGCCGGGGTCAGGGAGAATGTCTGCGAAGTCGGGCATGGGTTGGGGCTTTGACGCGTGAGGAGGATGGTCCTGCCATGGGTGGCGTCGGCACTGAAGTACCGACGCAACGACAGCTGCCCCACCCCTGCGGGACGAATGCAGGGGTGGGCTACTGCCTCAGGTCGCTGCCAGCACGGCGTCGGCACTCCGGCCGGCGGCGCAGCCGACGGCGCCGCCAGAGTACCGACGCAACGACGCAAGCCCCTGCCCAACGAGACTTAGCAGCCCGCGGCGCGGCGGAGCTTGTCGGCCATATCGGTGACCTCCCAGAGTACGGGGAGGTCGATGCGGCCGAAGTGGCCGTAGGCGGCGACGGGGCGGTACTGCGGCTTGCGCAGCTCGAGCTTGTCGATGATCGCGCGCGGCTTAAGGTCGAAGGCGTCCATGCAGAGCTCGGCGAGACGGCTGTCTTGCATCACGCCGGTGCCGAAAGTGTCCACCCAGAAGCCCATCGGGTCGGAGCGGCCGATGGCATAGGCGACCTGGGTCTCGACGCGCTGCGCCAGGCCCGCGGCGACGATGTTCTTCGCCACGTAGCGCATCATGTAGCTGGCGGAGCGGTCCACCTTGGTGGCGTCCTTTCCGGAGAAGCAGCCGCCGCCGTGGCGAGCCATGCCGCCGTAGGTGTCAACGATGATCTTGCGGCCGGTGAGGCCGGTGTCGGCGAGCGGGCCGCCTCGCTCGAAGCTGCCGGTCGGGTTGACCAGCACTTCGGTGTCCTCGTCCATCATCCCGGACGGGCAGACCGGCGCTATGACCTTGTCGATCATGTCCTGGCGGATGTGCTCGTGGTCAACGTCGGGCCGATGGTGCGCAGCAACGACGATCTTGCTGAGATAGACGGGCCTGCCGCCCTCATAGACGACGGTGACCTGGGTCTTTCCGTCGGGCCGGAGGTAGTCCACTTCTCTGAGACGCCGGATTTCGGCGAGCCGCCGCGCCATCTTATGGGCCAGCATGATGGGCATGGGCATGAGTTCAGGAGTCTCATCGACGGCGTAGCCGAACATCATGCCCTGATCGCCGGCGCCGCCGATGTCGACGCCCATAGCGATGTCCGGAGACTGCTCCTGAATGGCGGTGAGCACGCCGGAGACCTCGGAATCGAAGCCGAACTTGGCGCGGGTGTAGCCGATGTCCTGGATGGCGCTGCGGACGACCGCAGGGACGTCGACATACCCCTGGGTGGTGATCTCGCCGGCGACGATGACAAGGCCGGTGCTGATGAGGGTTTCGCACGCCACGCGGCTCATGGGGTCCTGCGTGAGCAGCGCGTCCAGCACTGCGTCGGAGATCTGGTCGGCCATTTTGTCGGGGTGACCCTCGGTCACCGATTCAGACGTGAAGATGTAGTTCTCAAAAGCCATGTTCTGTATCCAGCCTGCCCGACCGTGATAGACGCGCTACCTGGCCCTGCGGCGCTGGCCTCCCTGTGTTCTGATGCGTATCACCGCATCGAGTATCCGATCCGCCATGGCGGATTTCGTCATCTCTTCGACTTCGATCTCTTTGCCGTCGGCAGAGAGAAGATAGCCTGCGTTGCAGTCTGACCCGAAGCCGATGCCAGGCTTCGTCACATCATTCGCGACGATGAGGTCGAGATGCTTCGAGGCCAGCTTCTTCCTGGCGTTGGCCTTCAGGTCCTCGGTCTCGGCCGCGAAGCCGACCAATACTTGCCCCGACTTCTTCTTGTGACCGCACGCCGCCGCGATGTCCGCGGTCGGCCGGAGCTCCAGACTGGGCGGCACGTCATTCTTCTTCACCTTCTCGCTGAACACCTCGGCTGCGGAGAAATCAGCGACGGCCGCGGCGGCGATGAGCACATCACAGTCGGGGAAGCGGCGCAGCACCTCGTCGTGCATCTGCTGCGCGGTCTGGACGCTGACGAACTCGCAGCCGTCCGGCCTGGGGAGCGCGGTGGGCCCGGAGATGAGCGTCACGTTCGCGCCGCGGCGCGCCGCAGCCTCCGCCAGCGCGTAGCCCATCTTACCGCTGGAGCGATTCGAGATGTATCGGACGGGGTCAATCGGCTCTCGGGTCGGCCCCGCCGTGATGATGACTCGCGCTCCACCCAGATCTCCCGGCGCAAGGATCGCAGCGACGGCTGCGGCGATGTCCTGCGGCTTCGCGAGGCGACCGACGCCGACCGCGCCCGACGCCAGCCGCCCCTCTTCCGGCTCGATGAAATGCACGCCGCGATCGCGCAGCGCCTTCACGTTCGCCTGTGTGGCGGGATGGGTGAGCATGTTGCTCTCCATCGCGGGGGCGATGATGATGGGGGCGCGAGTGGCGAGGGCGACGGTGTAGACGAACTCGTCGGCGATGCCCAGGGCGAGCTTGGCGATGGCGTCGGCGGTGGCGGGCGCGACGACGACCGCGGCGGCGCGTTTGGCGAGCGACACGTGCTCGACCTGCCACTCGCTCGGGTCATCGAACATGTCAACAGTGACCGATTGTCCCGTGAGCGTCCTGAGGGTGAGCGGGGTGATGAATCTCTCGCCAGCGCGGGTGAGCGTGGCGTGCACCTCCGCGCCCAGGTCCATGAGGCGGCGCGCCACATCCGCGCCTTTGTAGGCGGCGATGCTGCCGGTGATGCCAAGCACGATGAGTTTTCCGCGCAGTTGCTCAGACACCGTTCGCCTTCAGCCAATCGGAGAGATCGACGCGGTCGACGCGGCTATGCTCGGCCGCGAGGATAGCCAGGAGGAGACTCGCGGCCCGCTCGACTCGGTCATTCACGATCACGTAGTGGTATTCGGGAATATGCGCGATTTCCTCTCGGGCGACGTCGAGCCGGCGCTGCTGAAGCTCGGGGCTCTCGCGCTTGCGCCCTGCAAGTCGCCGCCGCAGCGCAGCCCAGGAAGGCGGGCGCATGTAGATCAGCACCGCGTCCGGCCGGCGCTTTTTCACCTGCATCGCGCCCTTCACCTCGATCTCCAGCACGACATCGTAGCCTTCGCTCAGTTGCTGGTCAACCCAGGCTGCGGGCGTACCGTAACAATGGTCCAGGTAGGTGGCCCACTCCAGCAGTTCGCCGGCCGCGACCATGCGCTCGAAATCCTGGGGTGAGACAAAGAAATAGTCGTCCCCGGGGGTCTCGCCGTTGCGCACTTCCCGGGTGGTCACCGAAACCGAGCGGCGCGGGCGCCGGGCGCCTTCGCCGCGCAGGGACATGGCGCGAGCGACGACCGTCCCCTTACCTACGCCGGATGGACCGGAGAGAACGACCAGCAGCCCTCGCCCGTTCCCCTCGCCCAGAGGCAATGTCAGATCTCCACCCATTTGATGCGGTTGTCTATGCCACGGATCCCGCTGATCCCGTAGACGATGTTCTCGATGATCTCCATCTCTTTTCGCCAGTCGGTGATCCGCTGCGCACGGGTAGGGCGGAGCTCGCCGGCGAGGTAGGCGACGCCGTGCATTACCTTGACCTCCAGCTTCTGAGTGTCCAGCTCCCGACGGATGATCTCGCTCCGCACCCGCCTCGTCAGCATAGCGTCGTCAGGTCTCATGTTCTCCTGCTCCTGCCGTCGCTGACCTGCACCGAGGAGCCCTTCACCCGGATGGGCAGATCAGCCATTCCGTGCGTGGCGCTGTCGCCAGACGTCACTTGCAGCATCAGATGGAAGGTGCCGCTTCGTCGTGGTACCAACTCCAGGGCGATGGTGCGCTGCTCCCGAGGGCTCATCTCGGGGTAGTACATCACATGCCACTGAGCCGACTGCGTTTCCCCGGTCGGCCGCGGGGTCACCTGTGCCAGCTTGAACTGCTCCAGGAACTGTTTCGCGATCTCGAACCGAATACCGCTGGCGACATCGTCCGAAGCGTTGTAGATCTGTGCGGTGACCGTATATGCTCGCCCGACGGTGGCGCCGCGGTAGTCGGCCTCCACCGCCAGCTGGATCTGGCCCTTTGGCGCTGGTGGCGGCGGGATCGGCTCCAGCAGTTTGAGGAACCCGTAGCCGAGCGCGAAGACAGCCGCTGCCAGCCCGAGGACGACGACCAACGCCAGCCGGCCCTCGCGTTTCGCCCGCAGCGTCATACGAGGCGTGTGGTAGCTGCAGGGCGGCGCGACGTCCCTGCCGACCTCGAACGCCCCGGCCACAGCCGCGTTCGTGCAGACGGCTGCCTGGTCCTCGAACCAGTGGCAGTAACCACACTTGGCCAGGTTGTCCTGGCAGCCGACACAAAACGGATAGTCCGGGGCTCGGGAATCATTGACTGCCCCGCACTGTGGGCACCGGACTTGGGGCAAGCGTACTGCCTTCCTGCCCACCTTCGGGCGAGAACCCCGCCTCGGCGGACTGGCAGTCTGATTATAGTGAGGGGTGGAAGCGGGTGTCAACTGGCGCGGAGGGGGCGATAGTCGGTACTGAGGAGGCAACGAGTGGCTTCGGGACTGAAGTCCCGAAACACCAAAATGACAGGTACGGCGGCTCGAAACAACAGATCTCACGCGTGCGGAACGAGAGCAACGCTGCCTCTCTCCCGGTATCGCGCGGGGGTGCAGCCATAGTACTTGGGGAAGATGTGGTGGAGGTGGCTGCCATCCACGAACCCGGCCTGCTGGGCGATAGTCTCGACGGGCAGGTCGAGCGCGAGGAGCAGGTGGGCGGCATGGGCCAATCGTGCGCGCAAGCAGAATTTACCGAAGCTGATCCCCATAGTGTGCCGGAAGAGCGCGCCGAAGTGGGAAGCGCTGATCCCGCACGCTGAGGCCGCCTCGGCGAGGGGGATGCCGCGGCCCGGCTCCGATTGCACCAACCTCACGGCCGGCATGACACGGGAGAATCGGTTCATGCGGATGCCCCGCTGAAGCCCGGCGCGATCCTCGGGATTCCATCCGCGGCAGAGGATGAGCAGCAGTCGGAGGACGGCCAGCCGCACGCCTTCCAGCCAAGCCAGCGGCTGCTCCTGAAGCTCTCGCGCCAGTTCCTGACCGACGGCGAGGACCTCCCGGCGCATTCCGGCGTTCGCCGTGCGGGGGCGCTGAGCGGGCGGGACGGCAAAGAGGCTGAGACAGGAGACGTCACCGAACATCTCGTCGCCGATGAACTCGGGGAGGAACTGGACCACAGCCTCGAGGGCGTTCGCCGTCACGCTGCGGCGCCCGTGGGCCTCCCACGCAGGGCTGAGCCATACGTCGCCGGGGACCAAGCGCATCACCAGGCCTTCGAAGTGCCGCTCTTCCTCGCCGTCGAGCATGACGCCGAGCTCGAAACCCTGGTGCATGTCGGTTTCCAGCACGTCCGGGTAGGGGAGATCGACCACAGCACCGCGACAGGGCTGAGTCACGCTCAACCAACTCTCGGCGGGTCTTGCCAACATGGCGCACATCCTTCCGCCCGCGGGCATCCAGCATTCGTCAGATTCTACAGCAAATCAGGTGTCGCGTACAGTGACGGAGGAGAGATGAGAAGATAGACTGTGATGGTGAGAGGAGGTGAGGGGTTCGCTGTCACGGAGTTTGTGCGCGCCACTCAACTGATCGGAGGCCAAGTCGATCATGCGAAAGCGTTTCGGTTTCACACTTATTGAGCTTCTGGTGGTGATCGCGATTATTGCGATACTGGCGGCGATGTTGTTCCCGGTGTTCGCGCGAGCCCGCGAATCGGCGCGCAAGATTCAGTGCCTGTCGAACGTGAAGAACATCGCCATCGCGTTTCAGATCTACCTCACGGACTATGATGCGTTTCCGCCGAGCGAGCACCGCGCGGAAGTGCTCTCCTACTTCAACAGCGGTCCGGGCGGCGGGGCGCCGGCATCGTTTGTCACCGGCTGTCTTCAGGACAACCTCGTTCATCCCAACCCGTACCTGGCGTGGCCGGTGATCCTGGACGAATACGTCAAGAACCGGGATGTGTGGCGCTGCCCGAGCGCGCGGCGCGCTCACGGCACGCGCTGGGTGGGTCCGGGCCCGGACTGGCTGGGCTATCTGAGATCGACACAAGGGAAATGGGGCGTGAGCCAGCCCGACTGCGCGGGCGGGCCGTGCTGCTTCGCCTGGCCGCCCGGCTGGGGCGGGTCGGTGACCGATTCCGTCGCCCAGCGCCTGCAGTCGAGCACGGACACCGGTGCCTTCGACCAGAGCATTGCCACCACGAAGAACTACGATATGAAGACCGCCAGGATCGATGACCCATCCTGGTTCGTGGTGTGCGGCGATGGCGGGGTCCAGGTTGACGTGTTCCAGGTCAGCTTCCTCGCCTTCCCGGAGGCCTGCTACACGGACTGCGGGGGCACGCCCGCCAACCAGTGCGAGAGCTGCGCGGCGACGTGCAATACGGCGGACAACTGCGGGATCACCTATATGGTGAAGAACAGCGGGCAATGGTGGACGGACGCCACCTTCCGCAAGCAGTACACGCGGCACATGGGCGGCAGCAACCTCGGCTTCGCGGACGGGCATGCCAGTTGGATGCCGGCTGAGGAGATCATCGCCAACGCTCCCCGTTCCTCGAACCCGAACAGCGGGAAGATCCGAGGGGCGGGATACGTGTACGAGTTGCAGTAGCGCCGGCCCGCTCCTGGCACACGAATGCACTGGCCCCGCAGCCCTTCGAGGCTGCGGGGCCTTTAGCTACTCAGCCCTCTGCGACAGGATGCGGAGGGCGTTGCCGGAGAGGATTTGCTGTTTCGCGTCGTCGGTGATTTTCGCGCCGAGGACTTTGCCGATCTGCTGGGATTGGCTGAAGAAGTAGGCGTCGGATCCGAAGACCACTTTCTCGACTCCGGCGGCGCTGACGAGGCGCTCGACCATGCCCCGCGGGCTGGCGCTGTAGGCGAGGTCGAGATACACGTTGGGATGCTCCGCGGCCATTCTGATATAGCCCTCGACATTGGCCGCGCCGGAGTGAGCCATGAGGATGTTGGTGTTGGGATAGCTACGGGCGATTTCGGCGATCTCACCGAACACCCGATCCTCTCCCCAGACGTGAAAGAGCATGGGGAGATGCCGCTCATCCGCCATCTCATACATGGGGATGTAGCTGGCGTGCGTGTACGGGAACCCCTGGCTGTTGTGCACCTTGATGCCGGTGAATCCGGCGCCGAGGCAGTACGCCGCTTCCGCCCTGACCTCAGCTTCCGGCCAGGGCCAGACGCTGGCATAGCCGAGGATGCGGCCGGGGAAGCCGCGCATGGCGTCGAGCACCTCGCGGTTGCCGCGGATCGCCTCGGCGCCCCAGGACTGCATGTGGCTGCACACGGTGCTGCGGATGCCGAGACGGTCCATGACCGCGACCATGCCGGCGGCAGTGGTATCGGGAATGGCGAAGCTGCACCGGCCCAAATGTCCGTGCATGTCTATGATGTCAGATAGCGGCAGAGGCCGTCCCGCTCGCCCGCACTGAAGGAGTTCACTCATCGCTCGATCTCCGAAATCAGCCGTTCCATGTTGGCGGCGCCGATCAGGTGCTTGTCGTCGTCGCTGATGTCGGCGTACATGAGTTGAGTCACCGCCGACATGGCCTCGGCCTGGGGGAACCCGGTGCCAAAGAGGAGCCGTCGCGCGCTGACCGCAGACACGAGTTCCTCGATGCCGCGGTGGACGGTGTAGTTGCTGCCCAGGCAGAGATACACGCGGGGGAAAGCCTCCAACAGCGGCAGCAGGATGCGCTGCTCTCTATAGCCGGCGCCGGCGACGATGATGGGCAGCGATGGGAATCGCTCCGCCAACTGCCCCACCTGCTCGAGGCTGACGAACTTCTGGAGGCAGACGACGGGCATGCGGCGCTCTTGCAGGGCGAGGAAGAGCCGCCCGCAGGCCCAGGGCGCGAGACTCCAGTAGTCCACGGACGGCCGTACGCACACGGCCCCGCTGCCTTGCT
>JBEKKD010000137.1:0-8976 GCA_050010895.1 Armatimonadota bacterium | reverse complement strand
TGGGCGGTGGCATGGGCGGTGGGATGGGTGGCGGGATGAGAGGTGGTGGTGGCATGGGCGGCGGGATGAGAGGCGTCGGTGGCGGGATGGCCGGCGGCATGAGAGGCGGCGGCGGAATGCGAGGCGGTGGGGGGGCCCAAGGCGGAGCCCGTGGCACGCTTCCCCCGCTTGGCACCGCGACAGGCGGCGCCGGCGTGGGCGCCGGAGTTCAGGCGTACTCGGACAACAATCCGATCGCTTTTACCCGGGACTGTATCTTGACCTACGAGGGTATCGCGTTCACGATTCAGGATATGCGCGTCATGCGCATTCACGTGTCGGAGTAAGCTGGCCGGTATCCGGTCGAGTCGAAAAGGGAGCGCTGCCTCCGCGGAGGGACGTGCTCCCTTTTCTTTCTTTGATCTGCCTCAGTTTTGGGAATGCTTAGGAAGACGTTGGCGCTCCCCCTCCGCGCGTCCAGTTCGCGCCGAGCGCTGTCGGCATAGCCGCTCAGAGAGAGGTGTTGAGTAGATGAGGTTGCGCTATCAGGTTGTGGTGGCGGTACTGGTTGTGACGTTGATGGTCACATCGTTCATCGCCGGACGTCAGTTCCAATCGCTGGCGGCTTTCGAGCCCGGAAAGAGCTTGAGTTCCCTCCGTCTTCTGTCGCTGAGCGGCACTGCGAACGCGGACCAGGGCAGCGGCAGCGAAGTCACCCTGCGCCCCATCGAGACCTTCCAGGAGGTGCTTTCGCACGTCAGAAAGCAGTACGTCTCTCCCGTGAAGAGCGACGGCGAACTGACGTATGGCGCCATCCGCGGCATGCTCTCGGTCCTGCGCGACGAGCCGTACAACGACCGATACAGCCGTTTCATGGATCCGGAGGAGTACCGCTCCTTCCTGGAGGAGAATGAAGGTCACTTTGGCGGGATTGGCGCCGAACTCGGAGTTCGCGAGGTCAAGACCGACCCCGCTCCCGGAGGCAAAGGCATCGAAGGGATTCGCTGCCCGGTGTGCGGCGCCGATATCGGCAACCCGAAGCAGTACCAGATCGTGATCATCTCGCCGCTTCCGGACAGCCCGGCGGAACGAGCGGGGTTGAAGTCCGGCGATCACATCCTGCGCGTCGATGACGTTCCCACGGCAGCATTGACGCTGGGAGACACGGTGCGGCGGATCAAGGGCGCACCAGGGACGAGCGTGAGTCTGCTGGTCGGGCGAGAAGGGGTTTCCGAGCCGCTCCAGGTGAAAGTCACGCGGGCCATCATCTCCGTGCACAGCGCCGAGTATAAGATGCTCCCCGACCACCTCGGCTATCTGCGGATCAGCACGTTCAATGACACCACGACGGACATGGTGAAGAAGGCGCTCAAAGAGCTGCGCGATGACGGCATGCAAGGTCTGCTCCTCGATCTTCGCAACGATCCCGGCGGCGGTCTCGAGACGTGCATCGAGGTGGCGAGCCAATTCGTCGGAAAAGGCACGGTCGTGTACATTCAGGAACGCGACCAGCCGCGGCAGCCTCGTGAGGCCACGGCCGACGCGCGCCACCTCGACGTACCACTGGTCGTGCTCGTCAACAACGGGTCGGCCAGCGCCTCCGAGATTCTCGCCGGCGCCATTCAGGATGACAGAGCCGGGAAGTTGGTGGGCGCGACGACGTTCGGCAAGGGCCTCGTGCAGACGGTGTTCCCGCTGCGAGACGGGTCTGCTCTGGCGCTCACCACCGCGCGCTACCTCACGCCCAAGCTGCGGGACATCGACCACAAGGGCATCGCTCCCGACATCGCGGTCGAGCAGACAAAGACACTGGATTTCATCCCGCCGTTGAGCGCCAAGGACGTACAGGCCGCCTCTGCACTCAATGAGCTGCGGCAGGAGATACGGCGCGTCGCCCGCGCCTGGTGAGCACAACGGGAAGGGGACGGCGCTGCCGTCCCCTTCCCCTAGCTATCGCCGTCCCGGCCGCCGCCATGCCCGCTCAGCCAGCCCTCAAGAAGATCATCAGTGCATCCCGCCGAACGGACCTGGTCGCCCACTATCCCGACCGGCTCGCGCGTCGCATCATCGACCTCGAGCCGCAGAGCATCCACACTGTAGTCATCTGGACAAAGGATGCGCGCAACATCCTCGATCACGGGATGCTTCGCGAGGCGCTCGCGAGCGTGGGCCAGGTCTTCGTCCACTGGACCATCACAGGCCTCGGCGGTACCTTCCTCGAGCCAAGCGTGCCGCCGGCGGGTCAGCAGATCGGGCTGGCGGGCAGGCTGGCCGCGTTCGTCGGCGACCCCAGACGGGTGCACTGGCGATACGATCCACTGATATCGGCTGAACGGTCCGGTGCGTCTGCCGGCAATGTCTCGATCCCGCTCTTCCGATCACTCGCCGAGCCGCTGGCGAACGCCGGCGTCCCGATGGTTCACACGTCGTTCGTCACCCTCTATCCGAAAGTGATGAGACGCTTCGCCGCGGCCGAGATCGTGCCGACGCAGCCTTCGCCCGAGGAGGCGGCGGGGTTTCTCCGCGATCTCGGCGCGGCCGCGTCCAGCGCGGGGATGCGGCTGGTGACCTGCTGCGAATCCGCGTTCGGCAGGCAGCGCTGTATCGACGGCGACCTGCTGATGGAGCTGCACCCCGCCCACGAGCCCTGCAGGACCGATCGCGCTCGCGGACAGCGCGAGTTGTGCGGCTGCACTGTCAGCCTCGACGTCGGCCGCTACCTCCCCTGCCCCAGCCGCTGCCTCTACTGCTACGCCCACCCGGCCGCGTGAGCGCCGCGGCACAGGGGATAGCACCCGTCTCCCGAATCATCCGAGCAAGGAGAAAGCATGCCATACTGCCCGCAGTGCGGGTTCGAGTACGAAGAGGGGGTCAGCCGGTGCCCTGACTGCACGGCTGCCCTCAGACCGGGATCGCCGCCGAAGCCCGCTCTGCCGGGCCCAGAGACCCGCCCGGTGCGCCTCTGCACCGTTCCTGATGTGAGTGCAGGCGAGATTCTACGCGCCATCCTTACCGAAAACGGCATCCCCTCGGTGCTTCAGCGCCACGGGCCGGTGACCGGCGAACTAGGGCGCGTCACCGACGGGCTGACCGAGGATTACGCCATCATCATGGTGCCGGCCAACCGGCTCAGGGAGGCGATGGACATCCTGGCGGCAATCGAGTCGGGCTCACTGGTCTGGCCCGATGGCATGGAGCCTGACGAGTGATGTCGCTGGGGCCTCGGTGACCGCGTCTGCGAGTTTGAGGCGACCGTAGACGTGCAGGTACGCCGGCCCCCGGAGCGAGGGCCGGTATGGCGAGTCCTCGCCGGCTACCGCCGAATCGGCGGAGCGCCGATCACCATTGGCTGTACGGACTGCCGTCCAGTGCCGAGAGTCCGCTGCTGCTGTGTACTGCCCCGGTCGTGTTGTCGTAGTTCCAGTCGCTGGCCCCTGTGAATGGGTCCTTGGGCAACGTCCCGTCGCCGGTCACGATGTATGGACCATCATAGTCGGTCCGGTCGACCTGGCCACCTTGTCCATCGAAGTCGCCGCTGATGGCGGCGCCGTTGGCAGCCATAACATCGCTTACACTGGGCGGCCACGCCGCCGTCGTGCCTTCAAAGCGCTCGATTGCATCCCGTATCTGCTTCAGGTTCCCCCGGAGCTGCGCTTCTTTCGCGGTGCGACGTGCGGCCATTGCTCTCGGTATAACCAGCATGCTCAGGATCGCTATCACGGTGATAACGATGAGCACTTCAAGCAGTGTGAAACCACGGCGTCGACGGCCTATCCAGCCGATCGTCACCATGCCAACCTCCACTTCCGTCCCCAGTCGATTATTCCATAACACTTCCGGCGACTCACACGCCAGCGGGGCAGTGTTCGCCCCGGCGGGCGGCCAGAGGCCTATCAGCCGGTTTCGTGCCCGCTTCCGAAGGAAGGCGTTGCCCGGCGCGTGGGCAAATATACTGTTCCCCAGGTGCCCACAAATGCCATACACCATGCTTGAAGCAGTCTCACTGGTTCTGGACGAGATGAAGAACACTGCCGCCGGGGTGAAGCCCGAGCAGGTTGAGGAGCTCGTGGAGGCCGCTCTGTTGGCGCAGGCTGTCTTCGTCGCTGGTGAAGGCCGGTCGGGCCTGATCGCCAGGTGCCTGGGAATGCGTTTCATGCAGCTCGGGCTGGAAGCCCACGTGGTGGGTGAAACCGTCACTCCGGCTTTCTCGGCGGACGACGTGTTGATCGTGTTCTCCGGCTCCGGGGAGACCGCTGTCGCCGGCACGATCGCCAGAGCAGCCAAGGAGCAGGGCGGGAAGGTGGCGGTCGTCACTGCGGCCGCTGGATCGTCCCTCGCTAACCTCGCGGACGTGACCGTCACCATCCCTGTGGGGCGATCCGTACAATTCGGCGGCAGCCTGTTCGAGCAGACGGCGCTCGTTGTCTGCGATTCGCTCACGCTGATACTCCAGCAGCGCCTCGGACAGAGCGAGGTGGATATAGAATCTCGCCACGCGACGCTGGAGTAACACTGGCCGGCCATAGAACGAGCCCCATCCCGCGCTGTCGAGTGGCAAGCAGGGACACAGCACCAACTGCGGGATGGGGCTCAATGAGCGCCCGGGGCTCATCTATCCGGAAAAGCAGAACGCCCTTCTCTCGCGATGAGAAGGGCGTTCCTGGCCCGCGCCTGTGCCTGTCGGCATGGAAGGCGCCACCTGCGGCTATCTCAACACGGGCCGCGCCCGTGAGATGCAGCACTCATAGCACACATGGGGTACAGACGGAACACGGCCAAAACGCGAGTTGTGAAGATTTCGGCTCAGCTATGGCGGGGTGTGAACAATAATCCCTGGGTGACCTTCGGCGCCGGGGCCGGCGGAACAGCGTAGAAGAGCCGGTAGAGGGCGAGGATAGCGAGCACGAGCAGGACCAAAATGATGACAAGCCGCGCGGTGCTGGATCGATGTCGGTCCGACTTCACAGTGATAGGTCCTTGCTGGAGCGGTGGCGACGGCGACTCTGGCCCGGTTCTTTCACCGGCCTGTCCCGTGCGACGACGTCGCGGCTGACTTCGACGCCGTTCTCGTAGGTGATGCGAACGGTCTTGCTGACGCCTGGCGCGATCTCCTCTTTCGTATCCTGTCGCGCGACCACCGTTACCGGTGGAAGCTCACCGGGAATCTTCAGCTTATCCCCCGCCCGAATGCGATTCATGTTGACGCCCGCGTTCGCGGCAGCGAGGCGACTGATCGGAACGTGGTAGTCGAGGGCTATCTTCCATCCGGTTTCGCCCGGTCTGACTTCGTGCGATCCCTTCGGCGCGGCCGCCTTCATGATGCGCTCGACGGCAGCGCTCGCGGAGGGCGCGAAGCGATCGGGGGGCACCTCGCGAGCTTCGATCTTCACGCTTTCCTTGAAGCTCGACTGCACGCCGTCGGTCGGTGGCGAGAGTTCCCGGAGCAGTGACGAGAGCGCTTGGAGCGCCTCGGACCTGCTCGGCAGACCGATGACGAGTTCGCCGTTGACGACGATGGCCGATGCCTGGATCACGGGCTGCAGCTTCTGGGAGAGCGCGGTCATGGCAGCAGCGTCTGGAAGTACGGGCTGGCCGGTTGTACTGACAGAGTGGAACGTGATCTTGTGGTTGAAGGAGACGCTCGCGGCGACGCCGGCGCTCTTCTTCACTTCCTCGATCAGCCGGTCGGCGTCGGACCGGCTGGCCACGACCGCAGTCGGCTTGCCGTCGACGGCGATGAGGCACGCGCGCCGGCCGCCGAGCTTGCCATAGTGGAATGCCAGAACCGCGGCGATGGCCAGAACGAAGATAGCCCTCTCGATCCAGAGCCTGCGGCGCAGGCCTCGGACCGCGCGCTCCTCCCCTGCTTCAGTCCCCATGGTGGCTCAGTCCCCCGGCATTGCTTCGCCCGCCGCCGCGCCTGTCCTGCATGTATTATTCCGCGGGACGTTCGACGCGCCGCCACCAATCCAGGTCAATATCGGGGAAGATCGCATCTCGCGCCCTGCAGTCGGCAAGGAAGGTCTCGTCCTCTGACGTGAGTCCGTCTCCGCGGACCTTCCGCCGGGCCATGTCCGCCAGCCGGGAAAACGCCTCGTGATGGAATGCAGCGCGGCGCTCGGCATAGTCTCGCGCCGTCCAGGTGGATATGAGAAACGGCCAGTCCGAGGCCTCCAGCAGCATCAGTTCCCGCGCCGCTTGCTGCAGAATACCGGTCAGCTCGCCGTCGGACTGCGCTGCCAGCTCGGCAAGAGCCGGCATCTCCGCCTCGTCGGAGTAGATGTGCTTCCATATCCAGGCCGTCCATTCGTTGAGCCAGATCCAGTGGAAACCACCCTGTCCCCAGGAGCTTTCCGGGAGCGACACAGCCGTCTCGGGAGTATGCGCGTCCAGATACTCCGAGCACGTCACCATGTCGACGGCGGGGTTACTATTCACCCCTTTCAGCACCTGGTAGAGCCACTCGGGGCCCTCAAACCACCAATGCCCGAAAAGCTCCGCATCGTAGGGCGCGCAGAGAATGCCGTAGCTGCCGGTACGCGCGTGGTGGGAGGAGAGCAACTCGTCGACCAGCGCGCAGAAGTGATCCGCATTCTCAGGCACCCGCTCCGCTGCCCGCGCCGGCTGGTACGGCTCCTTGGAGTCGAGACCCGACTGCGGCGACGTCACCCGCCAGTACCGATGGTTCCCGGGAATGTGCTTCTTGTGAAAATCGAGGTACCAGCCGTCGCCGGGATACCCGTGCTCTCCGCTCCACACCTGAATCCCCGTGCGCTCGTCTCGGGTGAAGACAGCGACCGGCGGCCTGTCCTCGATGGCCGAGGAGATGAGATACGCTTCGTACGGCGACCTTTCGATGTCCACCTCACCGGGACGGTAGCTGGCGCGGAACCGCTCCCAAAGACGCTGAAGGCCCGGGAAGCGGTCCATGTACACCCCCACGGCAGCACCGCCGAGGAGGGTGGCGGTGTCAACAATGAAGTACTCGATGTCGCTGTCGGCCAGGAACTCCTCGACGCCCTTTCGCAGTACTGGCTGCTGCGGTCCCGAATCCGGCAGCGGCGACGCCCAGGCGTATCTCGGCCGATAGGCGCACTCCGGGAGCCAGAACCCTCGCGGCGCCCGCCCGAAGTGGCGCTGATAGGACTTCACTGCCTGCTTCACCTGGGCCTGAATGGCCTCATCGCGGCCGATGAGAGGCAGGTAGCCGTGGGTGGCGGCGGAGGTGATGATCTCGATGTGACCGCCGTCCTGCAGGCGGCGGAAGCCGCCGATCAGGTCGCTTCCGTACATGTCTCGGAAATCATCCCTGATGGTGAGGAAGTGGGCTCGCCACATCGCAGCCAGGTCGGCGAGGTGGGGCTGTTTCTCCTTCGTGAATTGCTCTCGGTTTTCTCCGGCGACGCGGATGCGGTCATCGAGGTACCCGACGAACTGAGCCTTGAAGTCCGGATCTGCCAACTGCTCGGCGAGAATGGGGGTGATGCCGAGGGTGACTTTGGGCGATATCCCCTCCGACACCAGCCGATCGAAGACGCGGAGCAGCGGCAGATAGCTTTCCGCCGCGCATTCGAAGACCATGTCCGATCCATGCGGCCACTTCCCATGAGTCAGCACATACGGGAGGTGTCCGTGGAGGACGAAGGTGAAAGCTCCGGCGGCCGGCGTCGAGGCGTTCGTCACAGCGCAATCTCCTCTGTCAGTGTTGGCGACTACAGTTTGCCCGATCCTGGCACATGCCTGTAGAGAAAGCCGAACGCGCCCATTCTTTTCTCCACGGCGGGGCCGCTTCTGCGGCGGGTCAGGTGCTGCCGGTGGCCTCGGGAATCGGCGGCAGTTCGTCAAGCAGGAGGCATGCAAGCACGAAGCTGCACATGGTCCATGCGTGGGGGACCGCCCAGTGAGCGCCGGGCTGCGCGCCCATCATCTCGGGCAGCAGGCCGGTCTCAGTGCCGGAGGCGAGGACCGCGCGCATGGTGGCGATGGCGCGAGTCCGGTAGGCGAGGGCCGTCTCGGGGTCCTGCCGAAAGGCCAGCGAGAGCCTCAGAAAGACGCGCGCCAGCCAGATGGACGTCAGCGCCCCCGGCCCGCCTCCTGCGTACCCATCCCCATCGAATCGCCGCAGGACTTCGGCGTCGCCTATCTTCACCGCCAGCCGCCGCACCAATCCTTCAACGCAGCCGCGAGCGATTTCCCGCTCGTCCGGGTCATCGACGTTGAGGAACTCGAATGGCACGATCAGTCCGAGCGCGGAGGCGTCGGCCGCAGTGTCGAGGCGTCCGGCCATATCCAGGCCGCGAGCGAACATGTCGCCGAGCCAGAACCGCGACATCACCGCTTTCCTGATCGAGCCGGCGGCGCGTTCGTATCCCTCCACGAGCTGTTCCCGGCCCGCCAGGCGCGCCAGATACACGGCCTCCATAAGCGCCGCGCTGATGGCCGCGTTCGAGTATGCGAAGCTCCCGCGGAACGTCTCCCACAGGTCGAATGCCGGGCCGTGGAGGCTGGTCGTGCTGTCGAGGTTGCGCACGAGGTACGATGCCGCGCGGAACGCGGAGTCCTGAACCTCCGAGACGTACAGCGCGCGGTCGTGCTCGGGCAGGGCGCGAGCATAGCGGCCCATGGCGAACAGCACCGATGCCGTCTGGTCGACCTGAAGGCTGCCTTCCTCGGTGCACCATGCCGGGCCCCGCTGCCCACCCAGCCAGTAGCGTTGCTCCCAGTATCCCTCCGGTCGCTGCGCCTTCCTCGCCCAGGCGAGGAAGGGACCCATGTACCCGCGGTAGCCCGCCGCATCCAGTGCGAGACAGACTTCTACCGCGTCGCGAGGCCAGCAGTACCCGTAGCCGCCCGAGCGCTCGAAGGCGGGGTCGAATTCGGGGGCGGCCAGGATCGACCCGGTGTCCGAGTCCACCAATAGGTCGGTCGCCAGTAGGCACCGGTGATAGGCCTCCTGGAGATCGGACGGGATGCTGATGCTCCGGGCCTGACCCAGGA
>JBEKKD010000136.1:0-9144 GCA_050010895.1 Armatimonadota bacterium | reverse complement strand
TGCGGAACCACATGCGTTAGAGCGTGACCGGCGCGGCCTCCGGCTCGACCTTCTTCTCTCCCGGAAGCGGCAGGACGATCTGGAGCGTCCGCCGCCCCTCGCCCAGCGAGATGCGGTAGGGCTTCCATTCCGCCATCTCCACGACCAAACGCACCACGTCGCCCTCAGGCGCCGGGGCAAGGCTCTTCTGCTTGATGCGAACTGCGCGCAGGTAGCTGCCCTGGGCGTCGTCTGCGCCTGTGCCGCCCGCGAGCGTGAGCTCCGACGGGATGCTGGAGAGATCGGCGTCGGCTATGTCCACGAAGAGGCGCGGTGCGCCTTCCTCGACGCGGCCGGAGGTGTAGGTGATGGGCCCCTCGGCGATGACGGTGATGCGGTAGCGATCGGCAAGCGTGTCGAGGGTGAACTTGCGAATCCAGGGGTGGATGAACAGCGTGCGTGACGACTCCTCCCATCGCACCGCGCATCCCAGAAGCGAGCCGACCGCCTTCGCGGGAAGCAGGAGTTCGGTTCCCTGTTTCCTGGGAACGCTCGGCATGTCGCGAAGCACCCCGTCGCGGGTGGCCTCAGGCCGAGTGCGGGAGATGAGGACGACCTGCTGAGCGGCGGTAGTGATCCTGACGCTCTCGTTGGTGACCTGGGGGTTGGCTCCGAGCCAGCGAAGCGCGGGGAGGAGGGGCGCATAGACATCATCGGAGGTCGTGACGAAGGCGGCCCGGGAGTTTACCCGGTGACCTGCAACGACTATCGAGTCGGCCCGCCCCCCTCTCGCGGCCAGCACCAGCAACGCCAGAACCGCCGCGGCCCTCACGGCAGACATGGAACTCATGCAGCTACCCCGATCGGCGCCGTTGAGCCGTTAGTATAGCAGACCTCCGCGCCGCGCGCTACCAACCTGGCGCTCGGCGGAAGCTCTGAACCCCATCGATGTCTGGCCACAGCCGCTATCCCTACTCACGCGGCTAGACACATGACAGGACTGACGGCCGTCCTGGACGAAACCGACCGCTGGCTTGTTCGAATCGCGTGACAACTGCGGCGAGACCGCCAGGGCCATCGAACGCCTACGGCATTCTACCTCCCCCGAAATCGGCGTGGGGGCATAGGTAGGCTCTGTCAGGCGCGAGAGGAGACGCAGACCGACCGCTCGAATGGCTATGTGATCTCTCTGTATCAGAATTCTGGGCGAGGCCGCGCTACGTTGTTGCCCCACGCTCGCAGCAGGAGGGGGTCAATGAGCCTCCAACGTGCCGAGATTCGGATTGTCGCCGCCCGCTGCATCACCGTCCTGGCTGCCGCTGTCCTGCTCTCCGTCGGGAAGCTCGCGGCCGCCAAGGACGTTGCACCGCAGTTGATGCCTCCCCACCCGAACCTGCTCGCCAGGCTTCAGGCGGAGGGCTATGATAGCGTGACGGTCGTCAACCTGCGGCGCCTGATGCAGTTGCGACGCGCTCAAGGGATCGACCAACCGAAGCCGGTTTCGGCTCCGGTAACAGGCACGCGGCCGGCATTGCTGCTGCTGGTGGACTTCAGCGACTACAGCCACCAGGCCGGCTCCACGCCCACTATCTACAACGACCTCCTGTTCTCGGTCGGCACCTATCCGGCGCCCGGAAGCATGCGCGACTTCTACCAGAAAGTGTCCTACGGGCAATACGACATTTCGCCCACAGGCGTGGACTTGTCCTGGCGGAAGGCCAGCCAGACCCGCGCGTACTACGCGGGCTCTGACAACGGCATGGGCACATACCCGAACAACGCGCAGAAGCTGGTGGAAGAGGCGGTCAAGCTGGCCGACCCCTACATCAATTACGCCAGCTACGCGATCGGCGGGGAGGTGCAAGGGCTGTTCGTCATCCACGCCGGGCCGGGCGCAGAGGCCAGCGGAAGCTCGCTCGACATCTGGTCGCACATGTGGGCGCTGAATTCGCACGCGGTGTCCGTTGACGGTGTGATGGCGAATACATACTCCATCGAGCCGGAATATGTCTTCTCTCCCGGCGATTCGACGATGGGCGTTTTCGCACACGAATACGGCCACGTGCTCGGTCTGCCGGACCTGTATGACACGGATTATTCCAGCGCCGGCCTGGGCGCGTGGAGCCTGATGGCCGGCGGGTCGTGGAATGGTCCGGGTGTCGGCGGCAGCTCACCTGCATTCCTGGACGCGTATTGCAGAACACTGCTGGGCTGGGTGACTCCTCAGGACCCGACGACCACTGTGACCGGGGCCAGCATCCCGGCTGTGGAGACGAGCCCGACGATCTACCGCCTCTGGACGAACGGCGCCAGTGGGACCGAGTACTTCCTGCTCGAGAATCGCCAGCAGACCGACTTCGATCAGTACCTGCCGGGGGCGGGGCTGCTCGTGTACCACGTCGACGAGTCCGTGACCACCGGCAATGATGACGAATGGCATCCACTGGTGATGCTAGAGCAGGCCGACGGGCTGTGGGACCTGCAGTACTACTACAATATCGGCGATGCCGGGGATCCCTTTCCCGGGACGGACAATGTGCGGAGCATCACCGCCTCGACCACCCCGGACACGAAGTCCTACGCGGGCGTGGACACGAAGGTAGCCGTCACCGACATCGGAGACTCCGGGCCGACCATGACGGCCAATATCAGCGTCCAGTACACCAGCGTTCCGCCGCGATTCGAGGAGAAGGGCGAGGCGATGAGCCTTCCCAACTCCAACTGCTCGGCCTGGGGGGACTACGACGGCGACGGCTATCCCGATCTCTATATCGGAGGAGTGTCGGGGCAGCACCCCTGCATGCTGCTGCACAACAACGGTGACGGCACCTTCACCGATGTCACGGCCGCCATGGGCCTGCATACGGAGTCGCAGTACTGGGAAGATGATGGCGCGGCCTGGGGCGATTTCAACAACGACGGCCGGCTCGACCTGATCGTCACCGGCGGCAGTCACAATCCGATCCTCTACCGCAACGATGGCGATCACTTCACCGATATCGGCGGCCCCGCCGCGGGGTTCTCCGATCAGACCGTCACTCACGAGTCCGCGCGGAGCGTCGCCTGGGACGACTACGACGGCGATAACTGGCTGGACGTCTATATCACGTACGTCGAAAGCAGTGGCTCGCGCCTCTACCATAACAATCGGGATGGGACGTTCACCGAGGTGACGTCCGCGGTGGGGATGAGCGCGTCGCCAGCCGGCCAGGCCGATGTCCTCGCCTGGGCAGACTACAACAACGACGGCAGGAACGACCTCCTGGTCGGCCGCCCGCGCACCGGTGGGGGCCTCGATCAGCCGCAGCGGCTCTACAAGAGCAACGGCGATGGCACGTTCAGCGATACGGCTGCGGCGGCCGGCATCGCCGGACTGGCGGACTCGCCCGGCGATGTGACGAGCGTCGCATGGGGTGATTACGACAACGACGGGAGCATCGACCTCTTCCTGGGGCCCGGGCACGCCCGCGCCCCGTGGCTGTTCCACAACAACGGCAGCGGCACATTCACCGATATGGCGACCAGCACGGGGGTGGGCGCCACCAGCCTGATTGGCTACGGCGCCGCCTGGGGCGATTACGACAACGACGGCTACGCTGACCTGTTGTCGCTGCCAGGCGGGGCTGTGAGCACCCCGCTGCTCTGGCACAACAGCGGCGGCAGCAGCTTCACGGAGTCGCACGATGTGGAGGGGCTGGCGGCCCTGCGCGATTTCCGAAGTGTGGGATGGGCGGATTACGACCGCGACGGGCGGCTGGATTTCGTCGCCACGACGAGTACGGACCGGACAGACCCCACCTGCCTCTATCACAATCTCGGACGCGCCAGCGACGGCCACTATTTGCGGGTGCGGGCGATTACGAATGCCAACGGTGACGCCACAGGTCCGGACACCAGTGCCGACCGCGATGCGATCGGAGCGCGCGTCGATGTCAACCTCGCGAACGACGCCGCGTTCGGCCCCGGCACCACTATGGTGCGCTTTGTCGATGGGGGCTCGGGCTGGATGGGACAGAACGAGCAGATCACTCATTTCGGCCTCGGCAGCGCGACGACGGTAGCGGTGCGGGTTACCTTCCCGGACGGCAACGTGATCATCAATACAGGGGTGCCGGCCGACGGCGAGACCGATGTGCGAGAGGGTTCTTGGGTCGGTGGAACGCTCACCGGGGCGGTCACGGACGCATTGAGCAGCGCGCCGATTGCGGCGGCCACCATCGAGTGCGTGGGAGTCGGTACCACCACCACGAACTCGGTCGGCAGGTTTCTGTTGCCGTCGGTGCCGACGGGGACGTACACGGTCAATGTCACTGCCACGGGCTATGTCTCGGCCTCCACGATAGGGGTACAGATCACCGGCAACACGGTGACTACGGTGAGCTTCGCCCTGCAGCGAGACATCGGGGCGATCGGCGGAGTGGTGAGCGATGCGCGCACGGCGGCTCCGATCGCGGGCGCTTCCGTGACCTGCGGCGCCTTCCTGGCCACCACGGCCGCAGACGGAACGTACTTGATCACCCAGATGCCGGTGGGCACGGGGTACGCGGTCTCGGCAACTGCGAATGGCTATCAGGGCGCCACTTCGAGCGGCGTGTCCGTGTCGTTGGGGGCGACGACGACCGTGAACCTGTCGCTTACCCCGCTGCTTGGCGCTATCTCCGGGACCGTGCGAGACAGTGCGACCCAATTCCCAATCATCTCTGCTGCCGTGTCGGCTGCGGGTCAGAGCGCGACCACAGATCGGGAGGGCCGCTACCGTTTCGACACCATGAGCGTGGGCAGCTACACGGTCACGGCCAGCGCCGCCGGCTATGTCGGTGCCAGCAGGAGCGGCGTCCAGGTGCTCCTGAACCAGACGGCGGTCGTCGACCTCAACCTGACCGCAACCGCGACCGGTTCGGTTGCAGGCACGGTGAGAGACGCGGGCACGCAAGGGCCGATCGCGAGCGCGACGGTGACCTGTGGCGCGATGAGCGTCAAGACCGATGCGTCAGGGGCGTACACGCTGTCCGGCGTGCCAGTGGGCACGTACAGCATCGGGGCGGCTGCGGGCGGCTACAAGTGGGCAACGGCTGGTGGAGTGGCGATTGCATCGCAGCAGACCACGACGCAGGATTTCGGCCTGACAAGACTGCCGTCCACGCAGGGGGCGCAGTTCGAGGAGATCATGGTCCCCGGCATGTCCCCCGCTGCCGGCGCTGCCTGGGGTGACTACAACGGCGACGGGTATCCGGACCTGTTCGTCTCCTCGGGCACCTCGACTCAACCGTCCGTCAGCGATACTCGTCTTTACCGCAATAACCATGACCTGACTTTCACGGATGTCACTACGTCACTCTTTGGGCCGCTGGCGGTGGTTGAGCGGGACGGGCCGGCGTGGGCCGATTATAACAACGATGGTCTATTGGACGTCCTGATCGCCTGCGGCGCTGGATACGAGCGCCTCTACCGGCATGATCCGGCGGGATTCGTCGAGGTGAGCGGGGACGCAGGCTTCCCCGCGACCCCGAATGCAGGGAGGAGCATCGCCTGGTGCGACTACGACGGCGACAGCCTGCTCGACGCCTTCTGCTCCAATCTCGGCACGAACTACCTGATGCACAACGACGGTGACGGCACCTTCACCGAAGTCTCGGCGTCATCCGGACTTATGTCCGACGCCGGCATGTCGGCATCGTGGGGTGACTACGACAACGACGGCTGGCCAGATCTGTTAGTCGCTCGGAACAACAAGCCCGCTATGCTCTTCCATAACAACGGGAATGGCACGTTCACCGACGTGAGCGCGCCATCGGGGATAGGCGCCGCGGTGGACAACGCGGCCGCGGTCTGGGCCGACTATGACAATGACGGCTGGCTAGACTGCTATCTGACGACGAATATGTACGCGACTGGGGGCGGGCGGCGAGGGTACCTCTTCCACAACAACCACAACGGCACATTCACGGATGTGAGCGAGAGCGCCGGCATGGCCGGCGATACTTCGATCAGCCAACCGGCGTCCTGGGCAGACTATGATAACGATGGCTGGCTCGATCTCTATGTCGGTAACATGAACCAGGACCCATTTCTCTACCACAACAACGGCGATGGGACGTTCACGGACGTAGCGCTCGGGTCGGGGCTGGAGGGCACCTACCAGAAGAACGCAGCGATCTGGGGCGACATCGATCTGGACGGCCGCCTCGATCTCTTCGTGGCTCTGGGAGCGGAGAACTCGTGGCTGTTCCACAACATCGGGCTTACCGGCAACTGGCTGCGCGTGCGCGCGCTCACGAGTGCGACCGGCGACGCCACCGATGCCAGCAAGCCGACCCGTGATGCCATCGGCGCGCGTGTGGAACTGAACGTAGACAATGACGCCAACTTCCTGCCGGGCCGCACCCTCACCCGCCTGATCGACGGCGGCTCAGGATGGCTGGGCCAGAATGAGCAGATCGCGCAGTTCGGCATCCCGACGGATGGTCCAGTGTCGGTGCGGGTGCGATTTGCCGAGGGTACGGTGGTGGTGTACCGCGACGTCGCGGTCAACCAACAGATCGTGATCCGGGATGTTCCCGCGAGCCGCACAGAGCTTTTCAGCGACGTGCCGCTGGACGACTGGGCGTATTCCTATATCGGGGCAGTGGTGGATGCAGGCATCGCGGGTGGATACCCCGATGGCACCTATCGGCCCACGCTGGCGGTGACGCGGGATCAGATGGCGGTCTACATCTCCCGCGCGCTGGCGGGTGGCGACTCGAAGGTGCCGGCCGCCACCGGCGCGGCATCCTTCCCCGACGTTGCCAGCGATTACTGGGCGTTCAAGTACATTGAGTACGCGAAAGCCAGCAAGGTTGTCACGGGGTATCCGGACGGGACGTATCAGCCGACCGTCCCGCTGGATCGCGGTCAGATGGCCGTGTTCATCGCCCGGTCCATAGCGACGCCGACGGGCGACGAGGGCGTGGACAACTTCACGCTCCCGACGACGCCGTCATTCTCCGACGTCCCAACCTCGTTCTGGTCCTACAAGTACGTCGAGTTCATCAAGCTCAAGAGCGTCACATCGGGCTATCCGGACGGTCTCTACCACCCCGAGTACACGTGCACGCGAGACCAGATGGCGGTCTATATTGCGAAGGCGTTCGCGCTGGGCGGCTAGCGAGCGGCCTCGGACGCCGAGCGCACAGAGGAAGCAGCGGTACATGGCAGACTCACGAGTCGGTATGCCGGTGCAGGGGCTGGACACACCCGCATTGCTGATCGATCTCGACGTTCTGGAGTCGAACATCGAGCGGATGGCGGCGTTCTTCCGCGACAAGCGCGCGCATGTGAGGCCGCATGTGAAATCACACAAGATCCCGGAAATAGCCCGGATGCAAGTGGCGGCCGGCGCGCCGGGGGTATGCGCGGCGAAGGTCGGCGAGGCCGAGGCGATGGTGGACGGCGGCATCGGGGATGTGCTGGTGGCCAACCAGGTGATCGGTGACACGAAGATCGCGCGGCTGGTTGCACTGGCCGAGCGCGCTCGCGTCGGCGTGGCGGTGGACAATGCCGAGAATGTGGCCGCCCTGTCACGGGCGGCGAAGGCCAAAGGCGTAACGTTCGGCGTGCTGGTGGAGGTGGACGTCGGGATGGGCCGGTGCGGTGTGAGCGGCCCGGAGGCCGCGTTGCTCATGGTGCGGCAAGTGATCGACCGTCAGGGATTGGAGTTCCAGGGGCTGATGGGCTATGAGGGTCACGTGATGCGGGCCAAGGACGCGGCGGCCCGGCAGGAGTTGTGCATGGAGGCGATGCGGCACCTGATGGAGGCGGTCACGCATGTAGGGAATCACGGCATTCCGGTTCCCGAGGTGAGCGGGGGCGGAACGCTGACCTACGACATCTCCGGCGTCTACCCCGGCCTCACAGAGATTCAGGCCGGCTCGTACGCGCTGATGGACACCAATTTCCGGAACGCAGGGTCGCCGTTCAGATGTGCCATGACCGTGCTCGCGACCGTTATGAGCACGCCCAGGGATGGCGCGGCGATCGCCGATGCGGGCATGAAGAGCCTGAGCACCGATTTTGGGCTGCCGGAGACCAAGTCACCGGCTGGCATAGTGCTCGAGAAGCTGGCCGAGGAGCACACGGTACTGGCTGTGACGCCGGGCGTGAAGGTCGGCGCCGGCGACACCCTCGAGATTCTCCCCAGCCACGGATGCACGACGATCAACCTGCATGACATTGCCTATGCGGTTCGAAACGGGCGGGTAGAGGACGTCTGGGCGGTCACGGGAAGAGGAAGGAGCCAGTAGCGGCGCTGCTACAGGGTCCCCAGCATTCTCCCGATCCCATCCCAGATGCGGATCTCTCGGGACGCTTCGTCCCACTGAACCGACGCGCCGAGGGCTTCGGCTGTGGTGCGAATCGGCACCAGGGGATAGCCGGCAGCGATCCGGGGCGCGGCAGAAACCTGGATGAGCTCACGGTTCACCAGCGCCTCGGGACTGCCAGGGGAGAAGAAGAGCCGGCGGTCGCCGCGCTCGATCACCACGTAGGCGAGCCGGGGGCCGATCTGCGTGCCCGCGCCAAGCGCTCGTGCGAGCGGCCCGGCGGGGACCAGCCAGTCCGAGTTGACCGGAACGGGCGCGAGCGCGAACGCCACCCGCTTCCCGTTGACCGTGACGGTGGTATGTGACCCCACCACCGGGGTTGGCATGCCGGTCGGACGCTTGAGGATGTCGCCAATGACGTCCAGGTCGGCTACGCTCTCGAGGCCGTAGTCCTTCAGCATATCGCGCACGTCCTCGGGCGCTACGTCGCCATCCTGGTAAGGGTCCGGGTGGTAGGCGAGGTAGACGATGCCGTCGTCGGGCAGGTAGCCGATCACCGCGCGCTCATAGATGATCCTCACCGGAGTCCCAACGCCGACCTGCGCGTAGAGGTCGCGCGCGTTCTCAGGGTACATCCGCATACATCCGTGGGAGGCATAACGGCCCACGGATGCAGGGGCATTGGTGGCATGAATGCCATATCCGGGAGCGCTCAGGCCCATCCAGCGATCTCCCAGAGGGTTGTCGGGCCCGGGCGGTACGGGCTCCTCCTGAACGGCCCACTTGGGAGGGAACCAGGTGGGGTTCTTCCGCTTGTTCGCGATCTTGAAGCTCCCGGTGGGAGTTTCCCAACCGCGCATGCCGATGG
>JBEKKD010000135.1:0-9154 GCA_050010895.1 Armatimonadota bacterium | reverse complement strand
GATGGCCTCGTCGGGGAAAGGCCGGTGCGAGGCCTTCTCGCGGTTCATCTCACGGCTGAGACCCGTTGCGGCCATCAACGGGACGTTCTTCAGCAAGCGCACCCTCCTGCCCGTAGGCGATGTCGTCATCAGCGGCAAGGTCGTGCACTTCGGCGGGATGGGCACGGCGATCGCATTCGCCAAGGACGGAGTGGATGTGATCCGGCTGCCGATGAGCCGGCGCGTGGATTGGTCGGAGCATCGTGCGGCGCTGGCAGGCGGGCCACTGCTGGTGTGGGACGGCTACGCAAAGCCACTTCCAGGGGGCGAGGGGTTCGGCGATCCCCACGTGTTCTCCCGGTCGGCGCCGAGGACCGCTGTCGGAGTCACGAACTCCAACCACCTCCTACTGGTGACGACGGTGGGGGGAAGCTCTCTGGGGGCGCTGGCGCGGGCGATGCAGGAGATGGGCGCAGTGTACGCGGTGAACATGGACGGCGGCTCCTCCTGCGGCATGTACTACAAGGGGCAGATGGTCCGGGGCGCAGGGCGGTCATTGACGAATGTGCTGGCGGTGCACGTCAGGCCGGAGGCGAAACCGCGTAAGCCCCTGCGCGCACCGCGCGGCCTCGACTGGCGGAATGGTCACGGTTCCCGGCCGGGGCTCGGTCTCTCGGCGAAAGGCATACGCTTCTACGTCCGACTTCCGCGGAAGTGGGAAGCGGAGGTGATCCTGGATGTACATGCGAACAAGCCTCTTCCTGCCGGATGGGCGGTGCGGGTGCGGCTGGATCAGGAGCAGGTCGAGACGCTGAACTCGCTGCCCGCGGAGGTGGAGTTGGACCTCTCGAAGCTCGACCCGATGCGGGAGCACGAGTGGCGGGTCAATGTGATCGACGCAGACGGGAAAGTGCTGGGGCACGTCGAGCGTATCTTCATGATGGGACAGGCGGGAGCGGGGCGGAGGTAAGCCGGGAATAGGCCCGCCTGCGGCGGGCCTCGCTGTACGACGAGATTGCCCGGCCGCCCGGTGACCGTCGTCATCCCTGGCGACCTCGCACTAACAGACGGTGTACGATGGACTCCCGTTACCACATCATCACTTTCGGCTGTCAGATGAACGAGGCGGACTCGGACGTCATGGCCTCGCTGCTGGATCAGGCCGGCTGGACGGCGGCGTCTGACGCGTCCGATGCCGACCTGGTGGTTCTCAACACCTGCTCGGTGCGAGAGAAGCCGGAGCACAAGGCCGACAGCCTGCTCGGCGAACTGCGCGAGATGAAGGATGAGCGGCCTGGGCTGTCGGTGATCGTGACCGGATGCATGGCGCAGAGAGAAGGCGAGGCGCTGGCGAAGCGTTCGCGTTGGGTGGACGCGGTGTTGGGGACGCGCTGCTTCCATCACATCGTCGATGTTGCGGGGCGGGTGCGCCGCGGCGAGCGTCCGATTGTGATAACCGATCTGGAGGACGACCCCGCGAAGGTGCGCTGCGGGCCGCTCGCGGAGGTGAGGCAGGCGCCGCTCAAGGCCTTCGTGCCGATCATCCTGGGATGCACGAACTTCTGCAGCTACTGCATCGTGCCCCACGTGCGAGGCGCGGAGGCAAGCCGGCCGGCCGCCGAGATCATCGGTGAGGTGAGGGACCTGGCGGCTCGGGGAACGCGTGAGGTGACGCTGTTGGGGCAGAACGTGCTGGCCTGGGGGAGAGACCTGCCCACTCGGCCGACCTTCGATTCTCTGCTCAGCCTCTTCGACGACAGATCCGCCCCAGGCATCGACGGGCTATGGCGGGTGCGGTTCTTGACGTGCCACCCACGGGATGTGAACCGCGAGCTGATCGGTAAAGTGGCCGATATCCCGGCGGTCTGCGAGCATATCCACCTGCCCATCCAGGCGGGGACGGACAAGCTGCTGCGCGATATGAACCGCGGGTACACCGTGGATCAGTACCGCGCGGTTGTGGGCCGACTGCGCGCCGGGATTCCGGGGATCTCGATCACGACCGATATGATGGTTGGGTTCCCGGGTGAGACGGAGCAGGACTTCGAGCGCAGCCTGACGGTGTACGAAGAGATCGGGTTCGACGCGGCCTTCATGTTCGCGTACTCGCCGCGGCCGGGTACGCCTGCAGCCGAGCGAACCGACCAGGTGCCGAAGAAAGTGCGGGTCGAGCGGCTGAACCGGCTGATCGAGATGCAAAACCGGATCACGGTCGAACGGAACCGGTGGGAGGTGGGGAACATCGCCGAAGTGCTGGCTGAGGGGCCCGCTCACAAAGGGCCGGGGCTGCTGGAGGGGAAGACGCGGACGAACAAGCACGTGGTGTTCCCCGGCGACCGCAGGCTTGTCGGGACGCTTGCAAAGATCAGGCTGACGGAAGCGAATCTGTGGGGCTTCAGAGGTGAGGTCGCAACATAGCCGCTACTCCCACCCGAAGCCAGGGCCGGTGGGGATTCGCACAGTCCCGTTCTTAAGCTGCAGGGGTGAGTCGGGGCCGATCAGCCCGGTTTCGAGATAGAGTGCGTTCGGCAGACAGGCCATCACGCTGAGCTGGACGGGATCCCCGCCGTGTGAGGCATAGGGACGACGAAAGGCATGGGCCATCAGGCCGATGTCCAGGAGAGCAGTGGGCCCGCCGCCGCGGCGGAGGTCGGGTTGGATGACGTCGACAGCGTTGCGGCGCAGGAAGCGCGCGAAGTCCTGGCGCGTGTAAAGGTTCTCGCCGGTGGCGACGGGGATGTCGAGGGCATCGGCGAGCGCGGCGTATCCGTCAACGTCGTCCGCGGGAATCGGCTCTTCCCACCAGTAGCAGCCCAGGTCCTGGAACGCGCGGCCGCGCAGGATGGCCTCGGCCGTCGTCAGCGCCTGGTTCGCGTCCACCATGAGCCGAATGTCGTCGCCAATCGCCTTGCGCACAGTCTGGACGCGCGTCACGTCCTGCACGAGCGTCTCGTAGCCGACCTTGATCTTCACCGCGCCGAAGCTCTGCTCGACCGCCTTTGCGCAGATTCGCTGCACTTCATCGTCGGAGTAGTTGAGCCACCCGACCATCGCGTACGCCGGTATGCGGTCATGCACGCCGCCCCAGAGCTGCCAGCAGGGCACGCCGCGCGCTCTGCCGAGACAGTCCCAGAGCGCGGTGTCGACAGCGGCGATCCCCCACATGGCGAGGCCAAAGGAGCCGCAGTATTCGGTCTCGCGCAGCATCGCCTCGTGCGTCCCGCGGACGCGAGCGGGATCGGAGCCGATGACAAGCGGCTCGAGGACGCGCTCGATGAGGGCTGCGAGCGCGTCCGGGCCGCCGGCGACGCGGCCGAAGTAGATCTCGCCGCGGCCGGAGACGCCGTCATCGGTATCGACGGTAACGGTGACCGACCCCGCGCCAGGGAGAACCTGGAGCGCGTCGCGAATCGGCTTCGCGTTCGGCTGAGCGCGGTTGACCGTGACGGCAATATTGGTAACCTTCATCGTGGGCGCCTATCACTCATAGCGTTTGATCAGCTCGACGAACTTCTCATGCTCGCCCTCGAGCATATGGTAGCAGTGCTCGTCGGTCGGGAACGCGCCGCTGCGGACCTCGTCACAGTACTGCTTCAGGGCGCTGGTGACCATCTCGGCGACGTTGCAGTAGCGCTTGACGAACTTGGGGGTGAATGCCTGGAACTGCCCGATGAGGTCGCTGACGATGAGAAGCTGGCCATCACAGTGCATGCCCGCGCCGATGGAGAGAACGGGGATAGCGAGCTTCTCGGTGATGAACTTGCCGACTTCCGGCGGGATGGCTTCGAGCAATAGGAGCTGCACGCCCGCGTCTTGAAGCGCGAGAGCATCATCCACCAGAGCCTGCGCGGATTCGACCGTGCGGCCCTGGGCCTTGTGACCGCCGAGCTGGCCCGAGCTTTGCGGCGTCAGTCCGATGTGTCCGCAGACGACGATCCCGGCATCGAGAATACCGCGCACCATCGGGATGACGCGGCGACCTCCTTCGAGCTTGACGGCATCGACGCCGGCCTCTTTCAGGAACCGGCCCGCGTTCTCGACGGCCTTCTCGACCGATGACTGATAGCTCATGAAGGGCATGTCGCCGATGACGAACGTGTTCGGCGCGCCCCTGCGAACCGCCTCACAGTGCACGATGCACTGATCCATGGTCACGGGGATGGTGTTCGGGTAGCCGTACACGCACATCCCGAGGGAATCACCGACGAGGATCATGTCGATGCCGGCAGCTTCGGCGAACTGCGCGGTGGGGTAATCATAGGATGTGATCCAGGTGATCTTACGGCCCCGCTTCATCTGGTGTAACTCGTGGATCATCTTCTTGGGCATGGAATCCTCCCTAGCGGATGGCAATCGTGGAGCTACTTGCTGTTCGCCTCAGACAACTGCTTGACGAGCGCCTCGAAGTCCTCTTGCTTCCAATCGACGCCCATCCGCTTCACGAAGTCGACGGACTCGGTCCTGTCGCCGCGCTTGATGTCGTGCTTTGTCTTGCCATTGATGAGCACGCCGGCGCAGTTGAGGCCGGACGACTGCCATTGCTTCATGCCCTCCGGCGACTGCATATCGTAGGCGGTGACGTGGACCTGGTCGGGATGCTCTGCGGCGAACTTGAGCAGGTAGTCAGCGATGAACCGGTGGCCCGCATTCAACGGGTAGAAGGCGACGACTTTGATGGGCGCGCTCGCACTGCCGCCCTCCAGCGGCTTCTCAGCGGCGACGGAGGCGCTGCTGGGCGTCCTTGGATGCCGTTTGACAGTCTCGTTGAAGAAGAAGAGCGCGGCGACGACGGCGAGGATGATGGAGAGCGCTATCAGGCGGGTTCGTGCGGAAGACATGGTCTTCATCCCTTGAGCGGCGGCGATGGAGGCTGATCTTGCTTTCTTCTGTAGAGAGCGGGCAGGGCCTGCTCGCGGCAAGAGCAGAAAAACGCCCGCCGGGCTTGACTTGCGAATCTATGTTTGCTATCATGCGGGTCCACTTCGGCTAGCGGGGTTTCTCAGTTGACATACTACATCTAGTGTGGTATACATAAGTGGAGATACGGAATGTTGTGCTGAACCATGAAGTGCCCCTTCTGCCAGCATGATGACAGCCGGGTGATTGATTCCCGTACCAGCGATGACCACAGCATGGTGCGTCGGCGGCGGGAGTGTCCGGAGTGCAGGCGCCGATTCACGACCTACGAGCGGCCAGGGGAGGTGCGCGTCTTCGTCATCAAGAAAGACGGCCGGCGGGAGGCCTTCGACCGACCGAAGGTGGTGATGGGGATCACGAAAGCGTGCGAGAAGCGGCCGGTGAGCCGGGATGTGATCGAGCAGATAGGGGATGAGGTCGAGCGGCGCATCCGGGACGAACTGGCGGAGGAGGTGTCAACGGCCGAGATCGGACAGCTCGTGATGGAGAAGTTGAGGGGGATAGACGAGGTGGCATATGTGCGTTTCGCCTCGGTCTATAAGGAGTTTCGAGACGCAGATTCCTTTCTAAAGGAAGTCGAAGGATTGGTACGGAAGTCGCAGTCCCCGACCAGTTCGGTGAGCGATCAGACAGCAAAATGAGACCAGCAATTATCGTCATTCGAGGGGAGTACTGAGATGAGAGCACTGCCAGCAGATCTGCCTTTGCCGAAGTTCGCCGAAAACGCCCTGACCGTCTTGCGCAAGCGCTACTTGCTCAAGAATGAGGAGGGGCAGCCTATAGAAGAGCCGTGGGAGATGTTCTGGCGAGTGGCCAACGACGTGGCCTCTGCCAGCAAGCGGTACGATCCGGCCGCCGACGTGGACGCTGAGGCGAGGGGGTTCTACACCGCGATGGCGGACTTGGAGTTCCTGCCGAACTCACCGACGCTAATGAACGCGGGCCGGGAACTGCAGCAACTCTCGGCGTGTTTCGTGCTCCCCGTTGAGGACTCGATGGAATCGATCTTCAACGCCATCAAGAGCACGGCGCTGATCCATCAGTCGGGTGGCGGCACCGGATTCTCGTTCTCGCGTCTGCGCCCCAAGGGGGACATCGTGCAGAAGACCGGGGGGATCGCCTCCGGCCCGGTTTCCTTCATGAAGGTGTTCAACGCGGCCACGGAGGCGGTGAAGCAGGGCGGGACCCGCCGCGGCGCGAACATGGCGATTCTGCGCGTGGACCATCCCGATATCATCGAGTTCATCACGTCGAAGCGCGATACGTCTGTTCTCACGAACTTCAACATATCCGTCGGTCTCACCGAGGAGTTCGTCAGATCGGTCGAGTCGGGCGCGGAGTACGACCTGATCAACCCGCGGACGACGAAGGTCGTGCGGCGACTGCCGGCGAGGGAGGTTTTCGACCTGATCGTGGAGAGCGCGTGGGCGACCGGCGAGCCGGGGATCGTCTTTCTCGACCGTATCAATCAGTCGAACCCGACGCCGGCGCTCGGAGAGATCGAGTCCACGAATCCATGCGGGGAGCAGCCGCTGCTGCCCTACGAAGCCTGCAACCTCGGGTCGCTCAATCTCGCCCGGTTTGTCACAGGTTCATCGCCCGAGATCGACTGGGAGCGGCTGGGCCGCATGGTGCGGCTGGCGGTCCGGTTCCTCGACAACGTGATCGAAGTGAATCGCTATCCGATGCCGGAGATCGACCAGCTTGCACGAGGCAACCGGAAGATCGGCCTCGGCGTGATGGGCTTCGCGGACCTGTTGATCCAGCTTGGGATTCCGTACAACTCGGAGGCCGCGCTCGAAGTCGCTGGGAAGGTGATGCGCTTCATTCAAGAGCGCGGCAGGGAGGCGTCGGAGGAACTCGCGCGGGAGCGGGGCGTTTTCCCGAACTTCCACCTCAGCCGGTTCGAGGAGGCGGGACTGCGGTTGCGCAACGCAACGGTGACGACGATCGCGCCGACGGGCACGTTGTCGATCATCGCGGGCTGCTCGTCCGGCATCGAGCCGCTCTTCGCGATCGTGTTCACCCGCAGAATTCTGGACGGACAAGAGATGCTGGAAATCCATCCGCTGTTCGAGGATGTGGCGCAGGCGCGCGGGTTCTACTCCAAGGATCTGATGCACGAGATCAGTCAGCACAAGTCGCTCGCCGATGTCGATGGCGTGCCGGCCGACGTGAGGCGCGTGTTCGTGAACTCGTATGACATCGCACCCGAGTGGCACATCAGGATGCAAGCCGAGTTCCAGAAGCACACGGACAACGCGGTGTCGAAGACGGTGAACTTCCGCAATGAGGCGACGAAGGAAGATATCCGACGGGTGTACCTGTTGGCCTATGAATCGGGCTGCAAGGGCGTCACAGTCTACCGCGACGGCTCGCGGGACTCTCAGGTGTTGACCGCGGGGACGACGGCTCCGGTGAAGGCCCAGCCGGTGTCGATGGTGATGAAGGCGGCGTCGATTCAGCCTCGCCCGCGGCCGAAGCTGACGCAGGGAAGCACCGAGAAGCTCACCACCGGCTGTGGTAACCTGTACATCACCATCAATGAAGACGACGAGGGACTCTGCGAAGTCTTCACGACCATTGGGAAGTCGGGCGGTTGCACTGCTTCGCAGTCGGAAGCCACGAGCCGAATGGTTTCGCTCGCGCTACGCTCGGGTGTCGATCCGAAGTCCGTGGTCGAGCAACTCAAAGGCATTCGCTGCCCGATGCCGTCATGGGACCGCGGAGCGGTGACGCTGTCGTGCGCGGACGCCATCGGGAAGGCGATCGAGCGCTACCTCTCCACGAACGGTAAGAACGGACACGATCGTGGAGAAGCGGCAGTGCAGACGAAGGCCCTGGAGACGAACATCGCGAGCACGGGCTACAACCCCGAGTGCCCCGAATGTGGCTCGATGCTCGAGCTGTCAGAGGGATGCGTGGTATGTAGGGGGTGCGGATATTCTCGGTGCGCGTGAGGGGTATCGGCGGGCGCGCCGGCGCTGAGGGCGCGTGAAAGCGAGGGGCGATCTGTTGTGTGCGGATGTGCACACACGGTGCGCGAACGGGTCTTGACCGGCTGATCCAGCTTCGCTATCCTGTGCGTGCATCTCGGGAGAGAGAGTCTTTCGGGATAGCAGTCGGGCCGAAAAGCCACCTCGATCGTGGTATCGAGGCGGCTTTTCTTGTTGGCCCGATCAGACTCTCACCGGCGCCATGACACGCGCCACACGGCCCATGATTCACAGCACGATCCTGCCGGCTTCACCTCCCGCACGTTGGGATTCGCAGCCAATGCTACAGCTATCTCTGCCGCAGGTGACACAGCAGCAGTAGGCAGTGATCGTCGGGCCCTCGAGGACTGCAACTCGAGGGCCGATATTCGGGCGAGGAAGAGGTGGCCGATGAGGGCCGAGCTTACCCGCCAGGCTCGGCCCTCACGCCGCCAGAGCAGTCGACATCCACAGGCTGGGGCTGGGGGGGAAAGCGTCGGGCCATCCTGGAGCCGCTCTGTTGCAGGGGGACGGTCCCGTCAGGCCGCGGACCAGGGGCGGCAGTGGACCGGTGTCACAGGAAGCTCCGGAGGAGCTAGCTGGGGACAGAACAGACGGAGACGTTAGGATGGTTTCGGCGCTGCGAGCAGGGCGACCACAAGCCTCCAGGTCGCCCTGCTTCGTTTTATGGCCGCGCCGGCGCCGGACGTTCGCCGGCCATCGCCACGCCGCAGTCCGCAGCGTCCGGGCTCCATAGGCTGAAGAGGTAGGGTAGAACCACGCGACCGCGAACGCTCTGTGCCGGCAGCGATCCGAAGAACCGGCTATCATAGGAGTTCGACCCTGCGTCGCCAAGGACGACGATCTGGTCGTCCGGTACGCGGATACGGGCGAGCGTGCCGAGCTGTGGACTGGCCGTGAGCAGATCCTGGACCTCTGGGAGCTCTGCGTCCGGCACAAACCAGCGAGAGGTATCCTGTTCGTCTGGCGCTACGACCGCCCAGACGACATCCCCGCCGATGGCGTAAATGCGTTTCAGGTAGGTCTGTCCACCGAGGTCGAAGAGGACAACATCGCCGCGTCTCAGGCAGGAATAATCATGAATCTGCGACATCAGGAACACCTGGCCGCTGTGGAATCCCGGCGACATGGATTCGCCGAGGACGATGCCTGGGCGCAGGGGCGTAGCGATGATCGCGAGCGCGGCGCAGAAGCCAAAGAGCGCCAGGGTTCGCCAGGCTTCGGCGCGAGCAATAGAACTGAACGGTAGCGTTCTCATGGTG
>JBEKKD010000134.1:0-9177 GCA_050010895.1 Armatimonadota bacterium | reverse complement strand
ATCTCGGCCGCCTGCTGTTGGAGCACTTCCGCCCCCAGGCGGGACATGGAGACGCACTCGTCGTAGGTGAGTTCCGGGATCGTGCGCGCCAGCGACTCATCGTCGAGGCTGCGCGGATTGGCGGTCATGATCCCGTCCACTTCCTTCCAGATCTGCAGCGGGGCGACTTCGAGCTCCTCGCCGAACGGCAGCTTCGGCGTTTCCTTGATCACCCGCGTCAGCGCCACCGCGGTGTAGTCGCTCCCGCCGGCGCCGAGGGTGGTGATCTGGTGATCCGACGTGATGCCCTGGAAGCCGGCGACGAAGACCATCAGACCGTCCTGAAGTGCCTGCAGCAGCAGGTCGGGCTGGATGCGCACGATGTGGGCGTGCCCGTAATGCTCGTCCGTCACCAGACCGGCCTGCCCGCCGCTGAGCGCGATCGTCTCATATCCCCTGGTGCGCAGCAGGTGCGCCATCGCCACCGTGGAGATGATCTCGCCGCAGGACATGAGCAAGTCCAGGTCGCGCTGCTCGATGTTGGGGTCGATCCGCCGGACCGTCTTCACCAGATCCATGGTCGAGTACGGCTGGCCCTCGCGGCCCATCGCCGAAACCACCACGACCGGGTACAGCCCCGCGTCGCGGGCTTCCATGATGCGCTCGGCAGTGATGAGCTGATTCGGCTCCGACTCCACACACGTGCCGCCAAACTTCTGAACGACCACCTTCATAGAGCCAATCCTTTGCCCTACTGAGCTGCACTGCCTCCCGGACAGCGGCTCCGCACCTACATTGGGTTCTGCGCCAGGAGTATCGGCGCCTGCTCCGGAACGCGAGCGGCCAGCGCCAACGTCGAAGGGGGAGCCGGCGCGCAGGCGGGATGCCTGTGCCGCGAACGTCAGACCTTCACGCGGGGGGCCAGCAGCCCCATCTCGACCATCTTCTCTGCGATCTGGACCGCATTGAGCGCCGCTCCCTTGCGCAGGTTATCGGACACGATCCAGATGTTCAGCCCGTGGGGGACGGTCGAGTCTTCCCTGATGCGGCCGACGAAGACTTCGTCCCTTCCGGATGCCCGTATCGGCATCGGGTAGCCGCCGCTCGCGGGGTCGTCGATGACCACGACGCCGGGAGCGCGAGACAGGATTTCCCGCGCCTGGGCCGCCGAGATGGGCCGCTCGAACTCCAGGTTGGCCGACTCCGAATGTGCGTTGAAAACCGGTACCCGCACGGTAGTGGCCGTGATGCGCAGGGCGGGCTCGCCGAGAATCTTGCGCGTCTCGTTCACCATCTTCATCTCCTCTTTCGAGTACCCGTCCTCGCGGAAGCTGGAGATGGCCGGGATCACGTTGTTGGCGATGGGATGCGGGAAGAGCGACGGGTCAGTGACCAGCGCTTCAGGGTCGCGGCTGGCGGCCGCGCACATGTCGTGCAGTCGCTCCCAGGGAGCGCGGCTTGTCGCGAGCGGCGCGAGGCGGGCGGCCAGCGTCCCCATCTCCACGCGGAGTTGCTCGACCGGGTCGCTGCCCTGTTTGGAGGTACCGCGTCCGGAGACGGCCTGGTATGTCGCGACAACGGCCCGCTTGAGGCGGGCGGCATCGTGCAAGGGCTTGAGCGCAACTACGAACTGGATGGTGGAGCAGTTGGGATTGGCGATGAGATTCCGGTGGCCGCGCAGCGCCTCCGGGTTCACCTCAGGGACGACCAGTGGAACGCCCGGCTCCATGCGGAATGCGTCACCGTTGTCGATGACCACTGCGCCCCGCTGCGCCGCCAGCGGGCCGAAGTGACCTTCCTTCTCATCCTGGCCCGCGAAGAAGACCACGTCGATGTCGTCGAAGGCGGCCTCGTCGATCACTTCCACATGGTAGGTGTCGCCGTCCACCTCCATGTCGCGCTCGCGGGTGGCGAAGACGCGCACGCTCTCCATCGGGAAGCTGCGCTGGCGCAGCACCCGCAGCATCTCCTGCCCCACCGCGCGGGCCCCGACGACCGCGGTGCGGAAACCGTTACCTGCCCTGGACATCCCTCATACGCCTCTATGGACGTTCGCTCGTCTTCTCATGACTTTCGCCCTCACTTCTTTGGGTGAAAGTCATGAGAGTGGTCTTGGACGATGATAGCATCCGCTCTTGAGGCGTGTCAAGAAAACCGCCGACCTCAGCAATAGCTTGCTATGATGGCAAGCAAGCGCTATGATCCGTCGTCCTCAGTCGGCGTCTCCGGTGGCGTCTTCGGCAGCTTCTTGATGCCTTTACACTCGGGATAGCCGGTACAGCCGAGGAAGGGGCCGAAGCGGCCGCGTCGCACGGACATCGGTTTGCCGCAGAGGTCACAGGTCTCATTCGCGGCGAGGGCGGCGGCCGCGGCCTCCTCCTCTGGCAATGGACGCGCGTTCTTGCACTTCGGATACGCGGAGCACGCGAGGAACCGGCCCCTCCGGCCGGTGCGTATCACCATCTGGCTGCCACACTTATCGCAGACCTGGTCGGTGGGCTCGGGCGGCGCCTTCTGTGGCCGCTCCGCCTCCGCGGAGCCGGGAGCCGGGCGAGTGCTCTTGCATTCGGGGTACCCGGAGCAGGCGAGAAACGGCCCTCGCCTCCCCACTCGCAGCAGCATGGGCTTGCCGCACAATTCGCACTTCTCCTCCGTCTCCTGGGGCTTGACCGATACGTTCTCCATCTCGGTCTCGGCCCTCTCCAGCGACTGGTTGAAGGGGCCGTAGAACTCTTCGAGCGTGCGGACCCAATCGACCTCGCCTTCCTCGATCTCGTCGAGCTTGGATTCCAGGCCGGCAGTGAACTCGACATTGATGATGTCGGGGAAATGGGCGACGAGCTGATCCGTCACTGCGAACCCAAGATCGGTCGGGCGGAAATGCTTGTCCTCCAGGTATACATAGCCGCGGTCCTGTATGGTGCCGATGATGGCTGCATAGGTGCTCGGGCGGCCGATGCCATTCTGCTCCAGCTCGCGAACGAGGCTGGCCTCCGTGTAGCGCGGCGGCGGCTCGGTGAATCGCTGGTCGGCCCCGAGCGACAGGATATTCAACCATTGGCCCTGCCTCAACTCCGGCACTTCGGCCTCGCGCTCGCGGGTGGGATAGACAGCCGTGAATCCCGGGAAGAGCACTTTGATGCCGCGGCCGCGCAGCACGTATGGTCCGGCGGAGACGTCGATCGCGGTGATCTTCAAGCACTGGTCGGCCATCTGGCTCGCCATGAACCGGCTCCAGATCAGCCGGTAGAGGCGCACCTGACGCTCGTCGGAGAGCATCTTCGCCACTTCGTCTGGCGTGCGTGCGGGTGAGGTGGGACGGATGGCCTCGTGCGCCTCCTGCGCGCCCCGTCGGACGGCGAACTGGCGCGGTTTGTCGGGCAGGTACGTCTCTCCGAACTGCGCCACGATCACCCGCCTCGCTTCATCCTGCGCCTCCGGCGCAACGCGAGGGGAATCGGTGCGCATGTAGGTGATCAGGCCGACGTGCTCACCGCCGAACTCGACCCCCTCGTACAGGTCCTGTGCCACCCGCATCGTCTGGCGAGCGGACATGCCGAGGCGGTTGGCCGCTTCTTGCTGCAGCGTGCTGGTGATGAAGGGCGCAGGAGGTCGACGGGAGTTCTGCGACTCCTTCACCTGCTCGACGATCAAGGCCGCTTCCCAGATATCGGAGGCAACTCGGGACGCGCTCTCCAGATCGGGAACCGTGGCCTTCTTCCCATCCTTGAGCATGAGCTTGACCGGGAAGGACTGCTCGATGGCGTCCGGCGTCACGTATGCGGTGACGTCCCAGAACTCCTGGGGAATGAAGGCTTCGATCTCGCGCTCGCGGTCGCATATGAGCTTCACCGCGACCGACTGCACGCGGCCTGCGCTCAGGCCCCATTTGCGCATCTTCTTCTGCAGCAGCGGACTGAGTTTGTACCCGACGAGCCGGTCCAGCACGCGGCGCGCTTGCTGCGCGTCCACGCGGTGCATGTCGATCTCACGGGGATGCGCGAGCGCCTCCGTGACGGCGCGGCGCGTGATCTCGTTGAACTCGATGCGACGGGGGTGCGGGATCTTCAACGACTGGGCCAGGTGCCAGGCGATGGCTTCGCCCTCGCGGTCCGGGTCAGTCGCCAGGTACACTTCGTCCGCTTTGGCTACTGCGGCGCGGAGCTTCTTCAGAACCGCGCCGCGATCGCGCAGGGGCAGGTACTTCGGCTGGAAACCGTGTTCGATATCCACCCCGAGAGCGCTCTTCGGGAGGTCTCGCACGTGCCCCATGGAGGCCTCGAGTTGATATTGCTTGCCGACGAACTGCCCGATGGTGCGCGTTTTCGCCGGAGACTCAACTATGATGAGGGATTTGGCCATGCTGTTACTCAGTTGTTACCACGTTTCAGGCGGGATGCGTCAGCGGACACGCATGAACATGTTGCCGGGAAGACGCCGAACCAGACCTTTGAGTTCCAGCATCAACAAACCAGCGCTGGTCCGCGACACCGGCAGTTGACAATGATGCACGATATCATCCACGTGGCGTTGCTGCAAGGACAGGGCGGAGAGAATGGAACGCTCATCGCCCGAAAGGCCCGAGTCCGAGGCCTGCTCCGGCTCAGCGGCAGATACCGGCTGAGGCGCCGATTCCGTCAGGTCGAGCTCGTCCAGAACATCGTCAGCCGAGGCGGCGAGGCGGGCGCCGTCCCTCAGCAGATCGTGCGTTCCGCGGCTCAGCTCGCTATTCACACTTCCGGGGACGGCGAAGACCTGTCGGCCCTGGTCGGCCGCGATCTCAGCAGTGATCAGCGCGCCGCTGCGCTCGGGCGCTTCGGTTACCACTACCCCCAACGAGAGCCCGCTAATCAGCCGGTTGCGGGCGATGAACCGCGCGGGACGGGCGGGTGTCCCGGGAGGCACCTCCGAAATCACCGCTCCCCGCGCAACCGCCTGCTCCCGCAGTTCCATCGTCTCCCGGGGATACGGAACGTCTATCCCACAGGCCAGCACGCCGATCGTACGCCCCCCGGCGGCGGTCAGCGCGCCGCGGTGGGCCGCAGCATCGACGCCGACGGCCAGGCCGCTGACGATGGTGAGACCTCTCGCCGCCAGATCGCGCCCGAGCGCTTCCGAGACCATGCGCCCGTAGGGTGTTGCGCGGCGGGTGCCCACGATGGCGATGGCCTGCTCGTCGGCCTGGCGTATCTGGCCGCGCACGAACAGCATCGGTGGCGGGTCGTGGATGTTGCGCAGATTTCCGGGGTACTCGGTATCGCGGATGGTAACGAGCCGAGCGCCGAGGTCCTTCAGCGCCTTCAGGACCGGCTGGTAGTCGCGCTGGCGGGCCTCGACGATCCGCGTCAGCTCACCTGGGGTAAGCCGCACCGTGGACGACAGGGCCGACGGCGTTGCCGACATGATAGCGTCGGGTGAGTCAAGGCGGTCGAGCAGCTCCAGCACGGTGCGCGGCGGCAGTTCGGCCGCGTTCAGCGCCAGCCAAGCTCGCTCTCCGGTCACTCGCGTTTCCGCCTCGGGCCGCGGATCGGAACCCTAATAGCCTCAGCCACCACCCCGCATGCCACCGCCGCCCCCTCTCATGCCGCCGCCGCCACCGCCTCCGCCACCACCGCCGCCCCGCATGCCGCCACCGCCTGCGCCGCCGCGACCGCCGGTCTGTCCACCGCGGGTCGTTCCGCCGCGGCCGGGTTGAGTGCGGGTGCTCGGCGGAGGTTTGATGCTGGAATCAGTCAGGAAGCTCCATTGATCGGTATTGGCATTCCCCCGGTAGTCCTTGGCCGTCGCTTTGACGATGTGTGCGCCGTCCTTGGGCGACCGCACGTGGAACCGCACTTCGCCCGACGTTGGCTCGAACTCGGTCTGCACCGGCGTTCCGTCGTACGTCGCCTGAATCGACGCCGGATCCACGCCACTTGCCTGATCGACTACGGTGAAAGTCACGTCCACCGGGCGGCCGCCCGGGAGCGCGTCGCTCGACTCCGGCTTCATGTTGCTGAATACGGGCCCGGCCGAATCGGGAGCGCTTGTGGAGAAGCTGTAGAGGTCGCCCGACCCCGTGAGGCAGTAGAGCGCGTCGCCGCCGGCAGCGAGGGGCGCGTAGATGCCGTAGTTCGATGCCTCGTCGAGCGGCTGATCGGCGTCTATGCATCGGTAGATCCAGCTCACCGCGCCGGTCTCCTGGTTCAGAGCATAGACCAGCGCGTTGGCCGTGCCCTCAAAGAGCATGCCTGCCTCGATCAATGGCGGCGAAGACGCAGTACCCGATACCCCATAGAACGCCGATCTCTGTTGGCGGCCGGAGCGCGGATAGAGCACGAGTACCTGGCCCGCCCCGGCTATGACCTGAGTGGGGCTGATCTGCTGGACGGCCTGCCTCCCGGCCCCGGGCAGTTCGCCCGATACCGTCGGGACGTAGAGCTGATCGCCGACCAGGGTCGGACGGCCGCCGACTGCCAGGGGAAGTTCAGCGGTCCAACTGATAGCGCCGGTGCGGCTCACCGAGACGAGCATTCTGCCGCTGGCGACGAGGACCCGCTGGCCGGCAATGATCGGCGGAAACGCTCCCGGCCCCGTTCCCAACTTGACCGCCCACCGGAAGCGGCCCGCGGTGGCATCGACGCTCTGGAGCGAACCGTCCTGACAGAGGAAGTAGAGCATGGTGCCGTCTGTAACCGGACCCTCGCTCACCGGAGCGGACATGGAGCAGATCCACTTGAGCCCGCCGGCGGCCGGATCCATGGCGTACACCATGTCCTGCGCGGCGAACACCAGCATGTCGTTCACGATGATGGGATCGCCGCCAATCACCCCCGCGCAGACCTGATCCCACGCCGGCTTACCGTCACCGGCGTTCAGGGCGTAGATCTCGGAATCGTCGGCGCCGACGACGATCAGGTTCTTGTACGCGAGGGGCGCGGTGGTGACACGCCCGGCCTTCGGCTTGAACTTCCACACCTCAGCGCCAGTGGCGCCGTCGAGGCAGTGAAGGATGCCGTTGTACGAGACGTAGGCGCGATCGCCCTGGATGAGCGGCGGGTTCGGCTTCTCAGTCGCGATGCCCATGGAGTAGATCCACTGCACCGACATGGGCGGTTTCACCTGCGACACCGCTGCGGTGACGATCGCAGCGACGGCCAGCACAGACAGGGCGATCAGCCCCGCCCTCCAAAACAATCTCGCTCGCATCCGGACCTCCCTGTGAATGACGCCGGATTATAGCACAGGCGCGAAACCGGAGACAAGCACGCCCGGGACGCGCCCGGGCCGGTTATCTCCGCATGAACAGCGCCGCGCCGACAATGAGGCCGACGGCCGCGGCCGCCCAGACATACCCGAGAGTGCGCCGCAGTATCTTCTGCACATCGCTGCCGACATAGTTCGCGATCCAGACGTTATGGGTGTTGGTGGGGTCACACACGCCCTGAATCTGCCCCACAGACAACAGGGCCGCCATGATCGCGGCCGGCCCGAGCCCCGGCGCCGCCGCCATCACCTTCGCCAGGCCGAACCCCATTCCGTAGACGTTCAGCGGACCGCGGTAGAGCGCGAGCGGGGCGAGGATCGCGAACACGATCACGTAGGTGACCGGCGTGCCGGGCATGACAGCCGCCAGGCGCGGCTGGATCTGGCTCAGGACGGCGGGATGTGTCACCGCCTTGACCAGCATGCCGATCCCGAGCATGAGCGCCACCGCGGGCGCGACGGCCGCGATGCCGTCGACCACGCTGCGGGCGAGCAGTTGTATGCGGCCCTGCGCAGGACGCGGTGATGCGAGAACGCCGTAGGCAATCCCCACCACCATGGCGGTGACGATGGGGAACTCGAAGCCCCGGTGGGTGGCCAGATTGTGGATGCCAAACCCGACCACGGGAAGCAGTGGGATGATCGGGGTGAGCAATGTGTACCAGGGGACGAACGCGACCTTGGCCGGCGCGGTGGCGGCCGACCAGTATTTGCGGAGCTGGCTCGGGCGAAGCTGCACCACTGCGAAGATGACCGTGGCAGCGGCCATCACCCCGGCAAAGGGGATGGCGAATGACAGGATGGCGCCCTGAGAGAGGCCCAGCGTCTCCCTGTAGAGCTGCCAGTTCGTCAGGTTGAAGATTCCGCCCAGGCTCATCCCGAACAGGAATAGCGCGCCGACCGTCAACCCCGGCACGCCCAGCGCGAGCAGAATGGGAAAGACGATGGTCGCCACCATGATCACCGCGCCGAGGCCGCCGAGTGTGGTGAATAGCAACGCGACCACGGCGGTGAGCACCAGGGAGAGCGCGAGCGGCCGGTCGCCGCCGAGCTCGGCGGCCTTCTTCACCATCGTCTCGGCCACGCCGGTCTTCGACACGATCTCGGCAAGAATCGCGCCAAGAATCGCGGTGGCGTAGGCCTTGTGCAGCGCGAAGGCGCCGTCGCTGACGATGCCGGCGACATCCGCCCACGGGACGCGCGCCGCCAGGGCGGCGGCGACTGCCATGATGGGCAGCGCTATGATCGCGGGCAGGCGGTTCAGGTACATCAGAACCGCCATGCCGGCGAAGATGACGATCAGCGCGATGGCCGTGGTCATGCCGGGCCCAGTCTGCGTTCAGTTGGCGCTAGGCGCCGAATTTCTCCTGTACCCCCATCAGGTTGGTCAGAACGGGCATCACGTCCAATCCCCGGATGCGGCCGATGGAGCCGGCGACAACAGCGCGCTCGCCGAAGCTCTTCACCGAATCCGGGCGCACCGCCGGTCCGCGCACGGCGAATGGCACAGTATCGCCAGTGTGGTCGCCGAAGTCGATGGGCGTGCAGTGGTCCGCGGTGACCGCCAGGTGCAGATCGGCCGGCTCGTGGTCGAGGATGTAGCGCACCAGGTTATCGAGCTTGCGCATCGACTGCATCTTGGCGGCGACCGCGCTGTCGTGGCCGCCGAGGTCCGGCGCCTTGAAGTTGCAGAGCACGAAGTCGTGGCTGCCGAGCATCTGGATCACCATCTTGGCGAGCGCAAGCTCATCGGTGTCGGCGCCGCCGGTCGCGCCGGGAACTGCGGGGACCGTCATCTGGAGGTAGCGGCCGATCCCCGCGATCAGCCCGGTCTCGACGACGCACGCGCCGGTGATACCGGGCCGCTCCGAGAAGGGCTCGAGATGAGGAGCGACGCCCGCGCCGCGAGGGACGATGATGTTAGCCGGCAGTTTGCCGGCAGCGACGCGGGCC
>JBEKKD010000133.1:0-9177 GCA_050010895.1 Armatimonadota bacterium | reverse complement strand
CAGTCTCCCGGCTGCCGGAGGTGCTGAAGTACGCGAAGGAGGTGCTGGAGGGAACCGCCCGACCCGCGCAGGATGCCTACCACCGCCTGCACGCGGCGGGAGTGATCAAGCAGAACCGGGAGGGTCAGATCGTATTTCGCTGTGAGTTATACCAGCGGTACCTGCAGAAGCATCTCCTCTAGCCGGAGAGCAGGAACCGCCACCTGCCGGGGGTGGAGCGGAGCCTGCTGATCGGGGGATGGTTGCGGCGGCTGGCCCTGGGAGTGCGTGTTGTTTCGTACGGACGAACTCTTTTGAGACCGGATGGATCTGAGGAGGGAGACCCCGTGCCCAATATCGACCGCTTCTACATCACCGGTGGGACGCTGCCTCAAGAGGCCGTCTCCTACGTCGCGCGGGCGGCGGACAGGGAGCTGCTGGAGGGCCTGCGCGCGGGCGAGTACTGCTCGGTCCTCAACGCCCGGCAGATGGGCAAGTCCTCCCTGGCCGTGCGCACGGTGGCGCAGCTCACGGCCTCTGGTGTCCGTACCGTCTATGTGGACCTGCAGCGCCTGGGGGGAGCGAACGTCACCCCCGAGCAGTGGTACCTGGGCTTGCTGGTCGAGATCGGCAGGGGCCTGGGCCTGCGGGACGAGTTCCTGGCCTATTGGCGGGAGCACCGCGAGTTCAGCCTGATCCAGCGAGTATTGGGGGCTGTGCGGGAGGTGGCGCTGGAGCGCTACCCGGAGTCGGTGGTCATCTTCCTGGATGAGATCGACACGATTCGCGGCCTCACCTTCTCCACCGATGAGCTATTCGGGGCCTTGCGAGAGTGCTACAACCACCGGGTACAAGACCCGGTGTATGGGAGGCTCGTCTTCTGCCTGGTGGGGTCGGCCCTCCCCTCAGACCTTGTGCGCGACCCGCGCACCTCTCCCTTCAACGTCGGCCAGCGGATCGAGCTCAGGGACTTCACAGAGCAAGAGGTGCTGCCGCTGGCGGGGGGCCTCGACCGGCCCGGGGCGAAGGCGCTGCTGCGACGGGTGTGTCAGTGGACCCGCGGGCACCCCTACCTCACCCAGAGCCTATGTGCGGAGATCGCCGGAGACCCCACGGTGCGGCGGCCCCGTGATGTGGCCAGAGCGGTGGCGCGGCTTTTCTTCGACCCCAAAGCGCGAGAGCGGAACGTGAACCTGGCGGACGTGGCGAACCGCCTGTTGGGGAGCGCGGCGGAGGGAGAGACGCCGGAGGAGCACCGGGCGGCGATCCTGGACCTCTATGCGCAGGTGCGGCGGGGTCGCAAGGTGGTAGACGACGAGGCCGACCGGCGGGTGGCCGTGCTGAAACTGTCGGGGATCACCCGCACGGTGGAGGGGTGCCTGCAGGTTCGCAACCGCATCTATGCGCGTGCCTTTGACCAGAGGTGGATCGCGGAGCAGATGCCGGATGCGGAGGTGCGAAGACAGAAGGTGGCGTTCCGAAGAGGTGTGCTGCGCACGACCGCTATCGCGCTGGCGATGCTCGCGCTGGTCGGTGCGCTGGCGGTGACGGCCCTCCGGCAGGCTCGACTCGCCAGGCAATCGGCAGAGGAGAATCGGCAGCGCTTGGCGCGGATGAATACGGCAAAAGGGATGCAACTCGTGGATGAGGGGGACGCAAGTGGCGCCCTGCCCTGGCTGGTAGAAGCTTTGCGCCTGGACCAGGGGCATCCTGAGCGCGAGCAGCCGGATCGCCTGCGGCTCGCTGGGGCATTGCAGAGATGCCCCAAACCGGTGCACGTCTGGCTTCATGATGGTCCGATACGCTGGGTAGAGGTGAGTCGAGATAGCCGCCTGGTGGTGACGGCTAGTGACGACAAGACGGCCCGAGTCTGGGATGTGGCGAGTGGTAATGCAGTGGGTCCTCCCATGCGGCACAGCGGGCCGGTCGCGATGGCGGCCTTCAGCCCGGATGGCCGGCGGGTAGCGACTGTCAGTGCTGGCACGGCACGGGTATGGGAAGTGCGAAGCGGTAAGCAAGTGATACCTCCGCTGAAGCATGCCGGCCCGGTGATACGGGTTGCCTTCAGCCCGGACGGCGCCCGAATAGCCACTGCTAGTGAATCTCAGAACGCTCGGAAACCGACCGGCGCGCGAATAGCCGCAGATGAGACCGCACGGATCTGGGATGCTGGGACTGGGCAGCCGCTCACACCGGAACTGAGGCTGCAGGGCCCGGTGGATTCGCTGGCGTTCAGCCCCGATGGAGGCAGACTGCTCACTGGCAACGGTGTTCCGGGCTGGGGGGGAGCGGCACGAGTCTGGGACGCGCAGACCGGTAGGCCGGTGACTGGGCTTCTAGGCGATTGGGTGACGTGTGCGGCATTCAGTCCCGATGGCCGGCAACTCGTCGTGGGTGGGATCTTTACTACGCGCGTATGGCAGGCCGCAACCGGCAGACCCATCAGTGCCCCCCTGCCGCATCGGGCGGCCGTCTCCTACGCCTCATTCAGCCCGGAGGGTCGGAGGGTCGTCACAGCCTCTGAAGATGGCACAGCCCGGGTCTGGGAGGCACGGAATGGCCAGGCCCTCAGCCCGCCCCTGAGGCATGGCCAGGGAGTCACCTACGCGGCGTTCAGTCCGGACGGTACCTCGGTGCTGACGGCCAGTAGCGACGGCACGGCGCGGGTGTGGGATGCAGAGACGGGTCAGCCGGTGGTCGCGCCACTGCGACACGGCGGTGACGTACAGGCACGGTTCGTTGGCGACGGTCGCTGGGTCGTCACCGCCAGCGACGATGGAACGGCGCGGCTGTGGGACCTCGCCGTTAGGCCCCCGGGCTTTTCCATTTCGGTGCTGGGAGCCGTGGGCGCCGCCAGCTTCAGCCCGGACGGTCGCCACGTGGCGACCAAGGTGTGCTGCGGAGGGAACCAGGTTTGGGATGCACGGACGGGTCAGCCGGTGACCGCTATCTTGAATGGCGGCTCCTTCTTCGGGGGGGACTTCAGCCCGGATGGCCATTACCTGGCCATCCGGGACGGGCCAGGCGTGCGGATCTGGGACATTCGCACGGGCAAGCTCCTGCTGCAACTGGTGCACCCCCAGGCGGTGAAGTCCGCGGGCTTCAGCCCCGATGGCAAGCAGGTAGTCACCTCCTGCGAGGACAACACCGCCCGGGTCTGGGATGCCCACACCGGCCACCCCGTCTCTCCGGTGTGGCTGCGCTCGGGTCCAGTGCGCTTGGCGGGGTTCAGCCGCGACGGTAGGCGCGTCACCACCGTGAGCAGGGAGGGGCGAGTGGGTCTATGGGAGGTAGCCACAGGCCATCGAGTCCTGCTGCTGCCATCTCTCAAAGACATATCCTGGACAGCGCTGAGCTCGGATGGCCGGCGCCTCCTGATCGTCGGCGATAGGTATTCACACGTGTGGGACGTCGCCACCGGGAAGCGACTGGTAGCTACTACTGGGTGGGGAAGCATCGGCGGGTTCAGCCCGGACGGCCGACGCGTGCTGGCCCAAACCGGCGCGACCGCACGGGTGTGGGATGCCGAGACGGGACGCCCGGTGACCCCGCCCCTGAAGCACAACAACGAGCTACACAGTGCTGTCTTCAGCCCGGATGGCCGGTATGTGGCTACCTCCAGTGCAGACGCTACGGCGCGGGTGTGGGATGCCGAGACGGGCGAACCGGTGACTCCGAGTCTCGATCACCTGGACCCGGTAAGCAGCGCCGAGTTCAGCCCGGATGGTCGCCAGCTCGTGACCGCGTCCCCGTATCGGTGGGGCCGTGACTGGGGCAATGACCAGGGCAGTGCTCGCATCTGGGACCTGCTCTCAGAGGACCGACCGCTCTCCCACCTGCAAGCGCTGGCCCGCCTGTTGGCCGGTTACCAAGTGGACCCGTCCGGGAACTCGGCGGAGATCAGCAGTGAGCAGTTCCGCACTGACTGGCAGGCTCTTCGATCCACCTCTCAAACAGACTTCTCGACCTCTCCGCAACAGCTCTTCGCCTGGCAGCTCGACCGATTGAGGAGATGCGAATACGCCCGGCAATGGTCGTTGGCGGCGGCGTTACAGGACCGCCTCATCGCGGCCCACCCCACTAGCCGAGACCTGTTCCTGCGCGCCCAAAACGCGCATGCCCAGCTGGGGCAATGGGACCGGGCGGCCGTCGACTACGCGCGGGCGATTGCGCTGAGCAAGGTCCAAGATTCCCGGCTGTGGGAGCGCCTCGCCATGGCCCAACTCGAAGGCGGCGATCTTGGCGGCTACCGCAAGACCTGTGCTGGCATGCTGGCGCGGTTCGGCAAGGACGAAGACGTGTTCCCGAGGGTAGCTGCTACCTGCACGCGAGGCCCCGGGGCGCTGCCAGATCCGGAGCGCTTGGTACAGCTGGCGAGAGATGCCGCCGCGCGGCATCCGAAGGAACCGGAGTGGGTGGTCCAAGTTGCCGCCGGGCTCTACCGCGCGGAGCATTACGAGGAGGCGCTCAAGGAGTTCAGGCGGGCTCTCGCCATCGATCCGGGATCCGTGGGGGACACGGAGAAGCTGCTGCTGGCGATGTGCCAGGCGCGGTTGGGGCACCGTGACGAGGCCCGGTCCTGGCTGAAGAAGGCGCCGCGCGACTTCCCTGGTCGGCTATGGGAAGAGCATGGGGGTTGGCAGGCCCAACGGCGGGAGGCGGAGGCGGTGGTGGGCAGAGGTCGTTAGCAGGGCGCCTTGTGCACAGCCCGACATGGCGACCTGCTCTACGACGAGCGCCTCGCCCACACGCTCGGCGAATCATCCTTGTTGAGCAGGCGGGCCTGAATCTCAGAAACTTGGTCGCGCACGGGATGGCCCTCCCGGAAGCCTTCGCCGAGCCCGTCGCCGACTTGCTGATTGCACTGCTCGTGCAGGTGGCGGCGGCGTTCGGCCCGACGGAGACAGGAGCACCACACGACGCGGCACCCGCGGCACCCGAAGCCAGGGGGACTGATACCAGTTCACGCACAAGGAGATCGGGATAGGGGCGGCGCGTTGGCGGAAGCCCTCACGCACCGCGTTCCCCCACTTCGCCCAGCACCCGCGCCACGTAGTCGGCGGCGTTATCCGCCAGACTCTCCCAAGCTCGGTCATAGCGCTCCGTAGTGCGCAGGTCAGAATGACCCAGGGCGTATTGGGTGCGGCGCAGGGAGGCGCCGGCCTCCAGCGCGAGGGTGGCGAAGGCATGGCGGAGAGCGTGAGGATGGACCTGTGCCGCCACCTCCGCCGGCAGCGCCTCCGCCGCTCTCTCCCGCACGATGCGCGCCAGGCTGCGGGTGGTGAGTCGCCGATCTACGATGACCCACACTGCCTCGCTGCCACAGCCGGCCTTGCGCACCGGCACGAACACAGAAGCGTCGGGGCCGCCACTCCACCGATCTGCTCTGTCGCACCATGCCTGCAGTGTCTCCCAGGTAACTCCCGCCAGCTTGGCCTTCCGCAGCTTGCCCCCTTTGCCGTGGATGGTGGCGACGCGGAAGCCCTGATCCTCACCCAGATCGCCGACGCACAGGCCCACCACCTCCGCCGCCCGCAGGCCGTTGCGCAGCATCAGCGCCAGCAGGGCGCGGTCGCGAAGGGCGGGGAGGTCATTGCCGGTTGGGGCGGCCAGCAGCGCCTTCGCTTGCTCTGCCGAGAGCCCGATGGTGGGCGAGTAGTCGCCATTGGTGCGCAGTGTGCGCAGCCGCTCCGCGGGATTGTCAGGTCGATGACCCTGCAGGTGCAACTCCCGCAGGATGGTGCCTACCCCAGCCAGTCTTCGGTTGACCGCGAGCGTCGATAGCCCCACCTCCTTCAGGTGGGTGTGGAACGTGATCAGTTCCGCGCGGGTGAGAGTGAGCAACCGGCCCACCGCTTCCGGGCCACCGCAGGCCCGCTCGATCACCGCGTGCTTCTCAGCCAGAGCCAGCCCGCGCCACGCCAGACCTGGTCCCTGCTCCAGGAACGCCAGCAGGTGTCCCAGGTCATGTCGATAGGCGCGGCGGGTGTGCTCCGAGAGCTGGCCCGCCAGGATCGCCGCCAGCGGATCTTCCGCCTCCCTGCGCGCTAGCGCGCGCTGCGGTCGCTCTTGCGTCGTGATCGCCAGGTTCGCCTCCATGCTCTCCGCCTCCGTTCTGCGTCCAGTAATGGTGATTATCAGACGTGCATTGAGGCATGAAAGCGGAGAACAAGTCCAGGCCTGAGTCGAGGAATCTCCGGTGCTCCCTTGTGCGTGGCGTCGCGGGCCGAGGGAAAGCCATCGACCTCTGTCGAGCATGGCGCTGCGACGGCCGCGGGCAGGGCGAGCGCCACCACCTCGGTCCGTCCCTGGTGGGAGCCACCAGCGTCTTCGCCGTCGTCCGAGCGCTGCCGGCCGAGTGCATCCGCTGCCGCCGCGCGCCTGGATCGCGTGAGCACAGGAAGCGGGGTGCCCACATGACCCCACCCCCGACCGTGACGATCCCTGATTGGGCGCGCCGATGCCGGATATAGTGCAACACTGTTCGATGAGCGCCGGATGTGGTATCTCTTGTGGGGGGCAGGTCAGCTTTCTTTTCCGGAGGCGCTCTGGTGATGGGAGGTCCGAGATGAGAATCTGGATGTGGCTGGTGGCTGCACCTGCGTTGCTCTTGGCAGCGGCCTCATCGGCGAGGGCCGAGGCCGTCGCGGAAGCATGGCGGTCTGTCCCCCCCGCGTTCCTGCGGGAGCAGTCCGTGGCGGCGAACCCCGCGGATGGCTCCTGCTGGGTGGCGGACACCGCGGACAGCCAGGTGGTGCACCTGTCGTCGGCGGGAGTAGAGCTGTGGCGGTCGGCCAGCGGCGCGTTCAACTACCCGTACTCCGTCGCGGCGAACCCCACGGATGGCTCCTGCTGGGTGGCGGACACCGCGGACAGCCAGGTGGTGCACCTGTCGTCGGCGGGAGTAGAGCTGTGGCGGTCGGCCAGCAGCGCGTTCAATCAGCCGGAGTCCGTGGCGGTGAACCCCACGGATGGCTCCTGCTGGGTGGCGGACTGGGGCAGCAACCGGAACAATAGCGTGGTGGTACACCTCTCCTCGGCCGGGGCGCAACTGTGGCGGTCGGCCGGTGGCGCGTTCTATGAGCCGGAGTCCGTCTCGGTGGACCTTACGGATGGCTCCTGCTGGGTGGCGGACACTGGGGACAACCAGGTGGTGCACCTGTCCTCGGCCGGGGCAGAGCTGCGGCGGTCGGCCGGCAGCGAGTTCAACGGGCCTGGGTCCGTCGCGGCAAACCCGACGGATGACTCCTGCTGGGTGGCGGACACGTACAATAGCCAGGTGGTGCACCTGTCTTCGGCCGGGGTGGAGCTGTCGCGGTCGGCCAGCGGCGAGTTCTGGGAGCCGGAGTCCGTCTCGGTGAACTCCACGGATGGCTCCTGCTGGGTGGCGGACACGTACGACAGCCAGGTGGTCTACCTCTCCTCGGCCGGGGCGGAGCTGTGGCGGTCGACCAGTGGCGCGTTCAATGAATCGTGGTCCGTCTCGGTGGACTCCACGGATGGCTCCTGCTGGGTGGCGGACACGTACGACAGCCAGGTGGTGCACCTGTCCTCGGCCGGGGCGGAGCTGTGGCGGTCGGCCAGCGGCGCGTTCTCCGACCCGGAGGCAGTCTCGGCGAACCCCACGGATGGCTCCTGCTGGGTGGCGGACACCAGGGGCAGCCAGGTGGTGGACCTCTCGGCGGCGGAGGCGGAGCTGTGGCGGTCGGCCAGCGGCGCGTTCAATGAGCCGGAGTCTGTCTCGGTGAACCCTACGGATGGCTCCTGCTGGGTGGCGGACACCGATCACGATCAACTGGTCCACCTCTCCTTGGCCGGGGCGGAGCTGTGGCGGTCGGTCAGCGGCCCGTTCAGCGAGGCGTGGTCCGTCTCGGTTGACACTACGGATGGCTCCTGCTGGGTGGCGGACACCGGGGACAACCAGGTGGTGCACCTGTCCTCGGTCGGGGTGGAGCTGTGGCGGTCGGCCAGCGGCGCGTTCAACTCGCCGTTGTCCGTCGCGGCGAATCCGACGGATGACTCCTGCTGGGTGGCGGACACCGACGACAGCCAGGTGGTGCACCTCTCGGCGGCGGGGGCGGAGCTGTGGCGGTCGGCCAGCGGCGCGTTCAACTACCCGTACTCCGTCTCGGCGGACCCCACCGATAGCTCCTGCTGGGTGGCGGACACCGACGACGATCAGGTGGTGCACCTCTCGTCGGCGGGGGCGGAGTTGTGGCGATCGACTAGCGCCGCGTTCAATGTGCCGTTGTCCGTGGCGGCGAACCCCACCGATGGCTCCTGCTGGGTGGCGGACACCAACGACGACCAGGTGGTGCACCTCTCGTCGGCCGGGGCGGAGCTGTGGCGGTCGTCCAGCGGCGCGTTTTCCAAGCCGTCGTCCGTCTCGGCGAACCCCACCGATGGCTCCTGCTGGGTGGCCGATACCCTCAATTGCCAGATTGTGAAGCTGGTAATCGTGGCAGCTGCCCCCAGCGCCGACTTCTCCGCGGCGCCCACCAGCGGGCTGGCCCCGCTCCCGGTCAGCTTCATCTATCTTGGGTCGGCCACTCCCACCTGGGCGGCGGCCACGGCCTGGCAGTGGAGCTTCGGCGACGGGGGCAGCTCCACGCAGCAGAACCCGTCGCACACCTACACCGTGCCCGGCAGCTACACGGTGAGCCTGATCGCGAGCAACGCGGGGGGATCGACCACGGTGACGAAGCCGCATTACCTGCTGGTGAGCTTCCCGGATGTGCCCGTGCAGCCAGCGTTCTGGGCGCTGGACCAGATCCTGGCCTGCGTCGATGCAGGGATCGTCCAAGGCTATTCAGACGGCACGTATAAGCCCACCGGCCCCGTCACGCGTGATCAGATGGCGGTCTACATCGCCCGCGCGCTGGCAGGAGGTGATGCCAAGGTGCCGACTGGGCCGGCCACCGCGACCTTCTCAGATGTGCCCATCGGGTACTGGGCATTCAAGTACGTGGAGTACGCGGTGAGTAAGGCCGTGGTGAAGGGCTACCCGGACGGCACCTACAAGCCCACCGAAGAGCTAGACCGGGGGCAGATGGCGGTGTTCATCGCTCGCGCCATTGCCACGCCGACGGCTGGCGTGGACCTGGTGAACTACACACCGCCGGCGACGGCAACGTTCCCGGATGTGCCCACGAGCTTCTGGGCATACAAGTACGTGGAGTACATCGCCCAGCCCAGCAT
>JBEKKD010000132.1:0-13685 GCA_050010895.1 Armatimonadota bacterium | reverse complement strand
GGGATCTCGGACCATGCCCCGGTAGAGGTGGCAGCCGCGCGCGTCTTCGACAATCAACTCCCCCTGCCAGAGGAGGTTGCCTCCGTCATCGCGCGCCTGGACGGTCTGGTTGCTGACATCGTAGGAGAGCATGATGGGGTCCTCCGCGCAGGCTGTGCCGCGTCCTCCAGACTTAAGGCACCCGCCAGGGCCACCCGCGAACGGCCAGTAATTCAGCGCCTCACGCCGCGTAGGCGGCGAGTACCTTCGCGATGGCCTGAGCAAGCTTCTCCATGTGGTCCAGTTCGTAGACCGGGTGCACCGGCACGAAGAAGGTGCGCGACTCCAGCCAGGACGCGTTCGCACAGTGGTACTTGGTGTAGTCGACCGCCTCGGGCCGCGCGTTCGGGTCCTCGAAAGGGTACTTGAGCTTCCCGAAGCCGTTGTGCTCGCGGAAGGCCTTCTCCTGGTAGCACTGGGGCCACATCACCGGCCCCGCCGGGACGCCTTCGGCCTCCAGCGCCTTCACCACCTCCGTCGCGGAAGGCACCTGCAGCGCCTCCAGGTTCAGCACAATGGGGAACTGCCAGAAGGCGTTCCTGCGCTCCTTCGTATCGAGGGGCAGGTACTGGATCTGGGGAAGGCTCTTCAGCCGCTGCATCAGGTGCTCGGCGTTGCGGCGCCGGTTCGGCATGTGGAAGCTATCCAGGCGCGCCAGCTCCCGCAGGCCCACCGCGGACTGCATCTCCGTCATACGGTAGTTAAAGCCGACCATGTTGTGGATATAGGGCAGCTTCGCCTCGAGTTCCAGGAGCCGCAGGCGCTCCGCCACGTTATAGCCATGATCGCGGAAGCTGCGACAGCGCCAAGCGACGTCCTCATCATCCGTGATCACCGCCCCACCCTCGCCGCCGGTGGTGAAGTGCTTGGACTGGCAGAACGAGAAGGCTCCAACGTTGCCGATGGTCCCGGCCTTCTTGTCCTGGTAGTAGCCGCCATGCGCCTGTGCCGTGTCCTCGATGATCGCCAGCTCGTGTTTCTTCGCGATCTCCAGCAGGGGCCCCATGTTCGCGATCACCCCGTAGAGATGCACTGGCATGATCGCCGCCGTCTTCGCGGAGATCTTCGCCTCCACGTCCTTGGGATCGAGCGTGTGCGAGGCCCTCTCGACATCCGCGAACACCGGCACCGCACCCGCCTGGCACACCGAGAACGAGGTGGCGATGAAGGTATAGGAGGGGACGATCACCTCATCGCCCGGGCCGATGCCGAGCCCCGCGAGGGCGGTGTGGAGGGCGGAGGTGCCATTGGAGGTGGAGACGCCGAACTCCGCCCCGCACCACTCCGCGAACGACTGCTCGAACTGCATCCCGACCGTTCCGGTCCAGTAGTTCACCTTGCCGGTCCTCAGGATCTCGGCGATGTCATCGAGCACTGCCAGGTCAAACTGAGGCCACATCGGGAATGGAACCTGAGTGACAGGCGTCCCTCCCTGGATCGCCAGCTTCCCGGTCGTCGCCATCGAGCGTCTCTCCTTTCCTAACTGGCCGTAGTGGTGCGACGGCCCGGCACCGATGTGGGCGAGGTCGCTTCCGGCGGCGCAGGCACCGCGAGCCAGGCCCCCGCCTGCTTGGCAGACTCTGCCGCGATGAGCCCGGGCACGGTTAGATCCCACGCGCGGATCTCATCCAGCCACGGCTTCTCCCCAGTCTCGACCGCGTGAAGGAATGCCACGAACGTCCCGTAGTCGCACGTGCCGTGCCCGCCCAAGGTCGCCCACTCCGGCGCGGACGCGTCGAGTTCGGGCCACTCCACGACCTCCGCGTGCGCCATCTCCCCCTGGAGGTAGAGCAAGCCCTGTTGCACATCGGCGCTGAAGCCGGCCCCCCGGCGGTCGGTTTCGACGAAGCCCTTGGTGCCCTGGAGGTTGTAGTAGTGGATAGGGCGGTGCCGGGGCGCGACCTGGGTGCGCGTGATCTTGATGATGGCGCCCTTCGCGGTCTCAAAGGCCGCCAGTTGAATATCGATGGCGCCGGCGCCGACGCCAGGAAGAATGCGCTCATCGCTGCCGATGCCCATCGCCCGCACGATGCGATCTTGCATCAGGTACAGCAGTGGCCCGAGGGAATGCGAGCAGTAGTGTACCGGCGGCCGGTCGGCTCGCCAGTAGCGCTCTCCGGTCTCCTTGTTGATGAGCAGCTCCGGGATGGGATGCAGGTAGTCGGCCTCACCGTAGATGATCTTGCCGAGCTTCCCTTGCTGGACCAGCCGCTCCCACTCGCGGAAGAGCGGCCGGTAGATGGTGTTCTCGGCGAGCATGTAGATCTTGCCCGAGCGCGATGCCGCCTCGATGATGCTTGCACAGCCCTCGATCGTGTTAGACGCCGTCACCTCCGACATGACGTGGATGCCTGCCTCCAGGGCGAGCACGGATTGCTCGGCGTGGGCCGAGATGGGCGTCCCGACCACCACCGCGTCGAGCCGCGGTTCCATCTCCACCAACTCTTCATAGGCCAGGAAGCTTTGTGCATCCGGCAGCTTCAACTCGCGCTGGTGACGCGCCAGCATCCTCTCGTCCGAATCACAGATGCCAACGATATCGCAGCTCGGATGGCGATAGGCCAGGTTCCCATACGACGACCCCCGGCTACAGCCGACCAACCCAATCCTCCACTTTCGTTCCATGTCGTTCCTCCGTCCCGGTGTCACATGAGAACGCTCCGCCAGAGCGCTCTCGTCCTGTCACTTCGCAAGCTGCACAAGCAGTCCCACCGCGGACTCCACCATCGCCGGCGCCGTGCCTACCGCGACCAGGGAGTTCAGTGTCTCATACGAACCCTCCGAGAACGCCCTGTCCGTCGGGACGTAACCGAAGCTGTCGTTCGCCAGTTCCACCACCAGCGTACACCCGAACGGCGAGCGCCGCTTGATCTCCAGCCCCACCTCCACGAACACCTCGCTCGGGAGTCCGACGAGCGCGAGATCCCCGATGCGAAAGGCCTGGATCTGCGTCCGGCGCTGCGGTCCGTACTCCACAACACGCCTGATCGCGCGGGCGTGCACGCGGTCCAGCCACTGCTGGTCCCCGAAGCTGTCCGGCTCTGGCTGGGCCAGTAGGTGCTCCGCCCACTCCCCCTGCTCCGGCGTCACCTCCCGATGGCGCAGGACGAACCAGTCGTTGGCCACCGCGAGCGGTCCGGCGGTCTGGTAGCTGGAGCGCCGGAGGCTCCGCCATACCCGGTACGCTTCGGCGGCGACGACGTCGGAGACGCGCTCCATGTTCCAGCGCGGGTAGGGCTGCTCGGGCTTGGGCTCACCCAGGTAGTCCACGTTGTTCACATCCCCGCAGGTGCCGTTCGTGAGCATGCCAACGAAGTCGCAGCCGGCCATGCGCTGAAGCGCCCGTTCGAACTGGCCGAAATAGTTGGCGCTGATACAATCGTAGTCCGGCGTGTCTACGTAGTGCAGCGCGTAGTTTGCGAGCACTGCGAGCGGCCGCTCCCGATCGTCCATCACGACGAACACGCCCACTTCGGGATCGGTGGGCCCGGCCGGTTGCACGACGTCCTCGCGCCGCCACACGTCGCGGTACGCCCCGGCTTCTGTGCGATAGCGGCAGTCCAGGGGGTTGAAAACGACGCTGCCGTCCTTCATCCAGTAGCGCCGGTTGAACACCTCGCCAGGGACAGCACCGGCGCCGTGCGCTAGCTTCGCGGGCTGGAGCTGGTTCTGAGCGAGCTTCACGGCATCGGCGACGCGGCCGGCAAACCACTGGAAGTAGGCCCGGCCGTGTTCGCTGCGGTCACCTCCCCATGGCGTGTAGTGGGTGTGGGTGGCGGCGATCAGGATGTGCTCCGGCGGGATCCCTGTGATCGCCTCGGCCAGTTCCTTGGCCGGCCCGGTGTCTGCCTTGGTGACGCTTCCCAGATCGCACAGCACGATGGCGATGCTAACGCCGCCGCTCTCCAAGACAAGGGCCTTGGCATACAGGTCGTCATGCACATCGCGGTGCGCCCACCCTCCAATAGTGGGAGTGATGACACTACGTCCTGCTCCTGCCTTCAGGTCGGTCATCGTACCGGTCCCTCCTTGCCCACGCGCCGCCGGCCATGCTGCCGCGCAGCCTCCTTCGCCGCCACCGGCGATGAGACGACTGAGTCTACGCCATAGGCGGCAGCCGTGTCCTGGGACGACCGTGCGGAATTGGTGTATAATCGGGAAAGGCTCGACTGGTAATGGAGGGAAAGCATGGCCGTCGAGATCAGCGATCCGATGGGAGGAAGCGAGGACCTCGTACACGGTGCGGTCTGGCACGTCGCTGCACCCGGCCGAGCCTATTCCGATATGCATCGCGCCTTCGAGGTCAACGTCATCCTGAGTGGCCGGCTTGACCACATGTTCGAAGGCTTCTCGTTCAGCTCCGGCCCTGGCGACATCGTCCTGGTACCGGCTTGGGAGCCCCACGCCTGGCGTTTTTCCGGGCCGCACCCCGACTTTCTCCATGAGGAACGGGTAGTGGGCCTCTCCTGGCTGACTCTCTTCGCGCGCCCCCCGCGAGAGCGCCCCCGCATCATAGACCAAGCGGCACGTCGGGAGATGCTGGCGCTTGGGCAGCGTCTCCGCCGCGAGGTAGAGGAGCGGCCGCGCGGCTGGCAGGACGCGATTCGGATCGGGCTCCTGTCCGTCCTGCTGACGCTTGTGCGCGGGTGGTCGCCCCCGCGCGGACCGGCTTCGGGGGCGCGGTACAGCCGCACTGACCTGGAGCGGATCCTCCCGGCGCTTACGCTGGTGCACGGCAGCCTGGCCGGGCGAGTGGGGCTGGACCAGGCCGCGTCGGCGTGCGGGCTGAGCAAGCGTCATTTCGCGACGCTTTTTCGGCAGACCATGGGGCTGACCTTTGCGAGGTTCGCGGTACGGACTCGAATAAAGGAGGCGGCTGAACTGTTGCACCAGACGGACCTGCCCGTAGAGACTATTGCGGAGCGGTGTGGCTTCGTCGACCACAGCCATCTCTGCCGTCTGTTTCGCAAAGCATTTGGATGCACCCCCGGCGCATTTCGGGAGTCGGGCGCGCCGGACCCGCAGACCTGACGGGAGTCCTGAGGGCAGAGGCGGCAAAAGACGGCAGGCTGTCCACGCGCGGCACGGGATGAGGGAGCCAGCAGCGGCTGCTGCCGGCCGGATGGAATCTGGTCCACCCCGAGAATACCGTCGCCGTGTACAAAGGGGATGGATTTGTGTAGAAAGGGGCGCGGGCGGGCGGAGATCAGCTTCCGCTGCCGAAAGCATCGCGGCGGAGGGCCGAGCGATGGTGCGTGTGTGCTTGTGGGCTTGCGCCGTGGTCTTGCTGGCAACAGCGGCGGGCGTCCAGGCAGCGCCGGAGGCGGGTGAGTTCTCACTCGATCAGCATACGCTCTTTCTCGCCCACTTCAACGCGTCGCTCCGGGAAGCGGACTACGCCAACGGATGGAGCGGGTTCGGCGGCAGCGGCGCGGGCCAAACGGAGGGCTTCTGGGGCAAGGCCGTCGATCTGCGGGGGCTGCAGTACCGGCCCGACTTCCTCACCACCCGGGACAGCCGCACGCCCTTTTTCAGCGACTTTGGGATCTGGCCGAGGGGGAACATCAACCTCTATCAGGGCACGTTCGAGTTCTGGTTCAAGGTCTCGCCCGATGACCTGAAGCAGAACCACGTCGGTCGGCAGGTCCTCTTCACGTACTGGTACCAGGCTGGCGCGCCGGGAGCGTTATCCGAGGCTGAACTGACGTCGAAGGGATTCTCCTTCGACTGGTTCACCCTGAGTGGCGACAAGCTCATCGGGAGTGTGGAGTTCGGCCCTCCATTCGACCCGAAAGACTGGCACCACTTCGCGTTGTGTTGGTCCCAGGGAGAAACGGTCGTCTACTTCGATGGGCGGCCGGCACTGAGCTGGGACATGAAGGGGAAGCTTGGCCTCCTGCTCTATGCGGTGCCGCACAAGCCGCTCTGTATGAACGGGATCGCGCTGGATGAGTTGCGCATCTCGGATGTGGTTCGCTATGATGGCGCTTTTGAGCCGCGCTGGCGCGATGGAAAGCGACCTGCGTACGCGTTCGCGGGTGCGCGCGGCGTGCGGCGCTATGGGCAGAAGCTCGAGCCGACCTCCACGCCGACCGCACTGACCCCGCCGCGGGAGGCGGTCCCGCTCCACTTGAACCTGGGTGGAATGGGCTTTGGTTTCGACCGTAACACCGGCTTTCTGACAGCGTTCGGCGCCGCTCGACAGACTGTGGCACGCGGGGCGAATGGTCTCCTCCTCTGGGAGGGGCTGGCGCGCTCTCCTCACTTCGCGGCGGAAGCGGAGAGCTGGAGGCAGACGCCGCAGAGCCTCTCGTTCGATCAGCGGTACGGCACGCGGCTCCTCATCCATCACGAACTAACATCCGAGCCGAACGTAGTTCGCTGGCGGGTGACCTTCACCAACCTGACCGACCACGAGGTGTGGCTGGAGGCCCTGCTGAGCCTCCCTATGCCGATGCCGGTGAGACAGTACTTCGACATGTCATGGTTCCAGGACACGCTCCCGTTCGCGCGGCGCCTCGACGAGTACGTCTTCTCGCTGCCCTTCGTCGCTGCCGCCGGTGCGACGCAATCGTTCGGGTTGGGCCTCGACCCGCACACTGACCTGAGCGCGCTGATCTCGGAATGGATCCCAGAGCCGGAAGCTGGGACGATCCGCCAAGGCACACGCGTGGTGCTCGACCCGAAGGGGCGATACGCGCTGGAGTGGGTGCTCTTCTCGGAGCGGGCCGAGTTTGGCGCGCGCAACGCCCTCGATCATTACTACGGACTATTCCCGGATCTCTACCGGCAGGACCGGACCGTCCCGATCTACAGCTACCTGCCGGTGTCGCGTTACTTCGAGGAGTACCCATACCCGGACCTGGCGCGGCTCGCCTACACCGGCATGCAATGGGGTCACGGGCCCGACCACCTTAAGGGCGACGAGTTCGGCAGCATGCTCTACTGGCATATGCCGAAGGACCCGAGTCGGGAGGACTATCAAACGCTCCTGTGCTATGAGGACGTGTGGAAGAGCCAGGAGGAGTTGGAGAAGGACCGCATCGAGCGTTCGCGGCGCGCCTACTATCACTGGTACACGCTCCGGCGGAGCCACTACCTGCCGAACTGGGCAGGGAAGCTGATCGTCGAAGACCTCTACCCGGAGGGGCTGAACGAGGGCGACCCGCAAGTGACGGGGCAGTACTATGACCCGGACCTCTACTACGCCAATGAGTATCACACGCCTCTGGGCGTGCACTATCGGCAGCTCACCCTCGACATCATGCGGGCGATCAGCGCCTACTCGCCCGGCTTCATTAACGATATGTGCCAGACCTCCCCGATCCGCTTCACCGACGACATCGCGCGGCGCACACCGGGGCGCGCCTTCGCGCGCGATCGCGGAACGTACCTGGTGGGTGCGTTCGGGCACGCCGACCGGTACCGGACGATCAACGGCTTCCGCGATGCGCGCGGGTTCCGTCAGAGCATCTGGTCGGACGGCGGAGTAGTGTCGTACCAGCTCTCTGCGCTCTCGGCACAGGATGTGATGGAGAGCTACATCGTTCCCATCGACTTCACTGGGGTCGAATTGGGCAACCAGGCCGGCCGCAACCTCCTGGGCGAGAAGCCGATGGGCGTGCACTACGCGAACGAGAGCGACTGGACGGGCAAGTTCTTCCGCCCCGAGGACTTCACGCCGAAGACGCTCCGCGACTACTGGCGCTATACCAACGCCCAGGCGATGCTCTCCGCGCTGCGGCACGGCATCTACCTGCCCTACGAGGTGATTCAGGGGCAGCAGGAGTTGATGGAGAGCAATCCGATGCTCGTCGAGAGCATTGTCTGGGGCCGCAAGACGGTTCCGGCGGCTCAGGTGGCGGAGCCGGTGTTCGTGCGCCGCGGTGGTGACGGATGGAATAGCATCCTCGTGGTCGGCAACGAGCAGCCGCATCCCGTGAGCACGCCAGTGGAGAGCACGAACCGCTTCTTCGGCGCCCGACCCATCTTCGGCGGCTACTTCGGCGGCGTGCCGCGCCAGCGCCTCGGAGCGGAAACGAGCGTGGTCGAGAGTATCATGCTGGCGCCGCGCGGGATGGTCGGGCTCAAGCTGCTGGCAACACTCACTGGCACGGCGCCGGGGGAGGTGGCGGGGACGTATGAGGGAGATGGGCTGACGGTGCGGGTGGTGCTGCACGTTCGCAGCGACCAGCCGGCCGAGCTTTCTCTGAATCCACTCGCCCCTATCTACCGGATCCATCAGGTCTTCGTGAACGGGACGCCGCGTCGGGATGTCTCCTCGGTCGCGCTGCCCGCCGGCAAGGTGGAGGTGCAGGTGGAGTACACGACTCCGGTCTTACCGTTCTCGACGGCGGAGTGGAGGCGGGTGGATCTGCTCTCCAACAGCAGATTGAATTTCTGCCTCCTCGCCGATCCGAAGTCGGAATTCGATCTGGGCACGGCCGGGATGCTCAACGACTTCCTCCGGCAGTACGATGAGGAAGACGGTGTGCTCGGGAACCTACCTGAGGCGCCCGTGGGCGACCAGGCGCCCGGTGGCTTCACGGGATGGAAGGTCATAGTCCGATCCTATGCGGATGTGCATCCATCTCGCGTCCGTCTCGACATGCCGGCGAAGTCCATCCTCGTCGAGGGTTCGTCGCCCGGCGAAGCGCGGCGGGCGATGGTGCTCCTCCTGCGCCTGGTGGATCGTACCTATCCGCATGTAGGGCGGTTCTTCCCGCTGCCGCGAGAGGGCCAGCGGCCGTGGGAGGTGCTCTCCGATGATGACACGAAGCGGTTCTTTGCCGCGTTCTCTGACCCGCAGTGGCTCATCAAACCCATTCTAAAGCCCAAACTGGAGCCGCTCTACGCTGGCGGTAACCTGGACTTCTCGGGCAGGTACGGCCTGCGCGTCTCTCCCTACCTCTTCGAACCGACGTACGCGGACAACTATGTCTACGGATACGCCGGAGAGGGGCCCGCGCGCTAGGAGAGTGGCATGGCGGAGATCAGTATCCAAGCAATGATCGATACTGCGATCGCGCAGGGCAGGCGATCGGTGGAGGTCCCGGAAGGCACCTATCGGTTCTCGGAACGCCTGCTGCTCAGGGACGCGCACGACCTGGTCCTCGACGGTCACGGCGCGACGTTCATCTTTGCGGAGCGCCGGTCCGCTGGCATCAGCGTAGAGAACTGCCACGGGTTCACGCTGCGCAACCTCACGATCGACCACGATCCCGTGCCCTTCACGCAGGGAGCGGTCACTGACATCGATCCGGCCGGAACCTGGTTGGATGTGGCGATTGACCGGGGCTACGACATGACGGTGGAGACCTTCCAGCAGAACCGCGCCATGCATCACTTCGATGCGGCGACGCTGGGGTTCAAGCACGACGGCGCCTGGATGGGGCCGAAGTCAGTGACCTCCCCGCGCCCAGGGGTGTTCCGCGCAGGCTTCCTCGACTCGGTCCATTCGTCGCGGTACAACGTGGAAACGGGCGACCTCTTCGCGTTCACCGCGGAGCGCCCGTCTCACGCCATCGCGCTGGTCGAGTCGTGGGAGACCCGCGTTGAGGATATCACTGTTCTCAGCAGCCCGGGGACCGGAGTCTTGGAAGTGGGCGGAGGGGGAGCGCGTCTGCGCTATCGGATCCTGCCCGGGCCGCGCCCTGTGGGGGCGGCGCGGGACCGTCTGCTTTCTACGTGCGCCGACGGCCTCTGGAGTGTCGGCACGAAGGTCGGCGCGCAGCTGGACGGTTGTGAGATGGAGTACGTGGGCGACACCGGAGTGAACATCCATGGCTCCTACGTCCAGGCTGTGCAGGTCAGCGGCGATAGTGTGACGGTTCGGCGCGTGCACGCGAAGGCCTACCTCGCGGCGGGAGACCGACTGCTGGTCTACGGACGTGACTACCGGCTGAAGGGCGAGACGGTGATCAAGGCCGTCGCCGGTGAAGTGTTGCACGTCGCCGATGGCTCGGAGGTGCAGGCCGGTGACTTTCTGCTCTCTCCGGATCGCGTCGGCAGCGGCGCGGCGATCCGCAACTCTGTGTTCCGCGAGGTGGAGTGGGAGGCCGCCCTGATGCGGGTCTCGGACGGCGTCTTCGAGCACAACTTCGTGGACCGCACCACTGGCGTCGGTATCTGGCTCGGGCCGGAGTTCGGTGTCTACGTTGAGCCTGATTTCGTGCGCAGGTTCGCTATCCGCGGCAACACTTTCCGCGGCATCGGGTTCATCCGTCCCAGCCGGTACGAGAGTGATCTGGCGTTGGGAGTCATCAGCGTCGGCGTGGCGGTTCCGTTCATGGGGCGCGTGGAGGACACACGGCCGCTTTTCGACGTGTTCCACGGTAATCACCAGAACGAGGACATCCTGATCCAAGACAACGTGGTCGAGGGCTGCGCCGTATGTGGGCTGCACATCTCAAACGCCTCCCGCGTCCGCGTCGAGGGGAATCGCTTCACTGGCACGAACTGTCTCCCACCACTGGAGGCAGGCCGGCTCTACGGCGGTACGCCGCCGGCGGCGATGTTCGTGCGGGATTCGCACGAGGTGACGTTCGCGCACAATCGCGTGTCAGACCTCGGCCCATACGGGAGGCAGGCCCTCGTGGTTGATCCCAGTGCGGGTAAGGTTCGTGTCCCGGATCTCGAGAACGACCCCGAGTGAGGAGGCGCAGATGAAGGCGGGCTTCTATGTATGTGACATCACGCCGGCCGTCAGCATGGAGCAGCCAGGCGGCTACGGCAAGGCCTACATCCACGGTATCCATGACGCGCTGTCCGTGCGGGCGGCCGTGATCGACGACGGCAGGGAACGCGTCGCACTGGTGGGCATCGACACCTGCGAGCTGCAGCCGGCCGAGGTGATCATGCGTGCCCGCCGCGCGATTGAGGAGCAGTGCGGGATTCCCGCCGACCATGTTGTCATCGGGGCCTCGCACACCCACAACGGAGGGCCCTTTCCCGGGCTCTTCGCAGACGACTTCGCGGCTGCGCCCGATCTCATCCGGCAGCTCGTGCAGGAGTACTCGCCGCTGGCGAACCGGTTGTACGTCGACTGGGTGCTAGGGCAGATCGCGAGCGCAGTCTGCGAAGCCGACCGTCGGCGCGAGGATGCACTGCTGTCGGTTGGCTCCGGCCGCGAGGACCAGGCCGGCGTGAACCGGCGGTTCCGTATGAAGAACGGGCGCAGCTACACGCACCCGGGCAAGGGCAACCCTGACATTCTCGAGCCGGCCGGGCCGATCGACCCGGAGGTGGGTGTGCTCGCGGCATGGCGGCCAAATGGCGATCTGCTCGGCTGCATCGTCAACTACGCCTGCCACGGCACGACCTTCGGCGGAAGCCTGGTGTCGGCTGACTGGATCGGCTACCTGGACTCGACCATCAGGGGTGCGATGCGGACGACCGGACCGGCGGTGTTCCTACAGGGCGCGGCAGGAGATATCACGCAGGTTGATAATCAGTCGCGGCGAGAGAACGAGTTCGGCGAGCGCTGGTCGCGCTACGTCGGTACGCGGGTGGCGGCGGAGGCGCTCAAGGTGCTGGCAACCGCTGAGCGCGGTGAACTGGCGCCGGTGCGCGCGATAGCGCGGACGCTCGCCTTCGCTCGCCGCCTGCCGAGTCCGGAGCGACTCGAGCAGAGCCGCCGGATAGTGGAGGATGGCATTTCCTCGGGCCGGACCGAGACGACCGAGTGGACGTTCGCGAAGGAACTCATACTGCTTGACTATCTCGCCCAGAGGCAACCAGAAGCCCTCGTCGAGGTGCAGGCGATCCAGGTCGGCCCGGCCGTGTTCCTCTCCAACCCGTCGGAGTACTTCTGCCAGTGGGGTCTCGACATCAAGCGGGCCTCGCCCTTCCCCTTCACCTATGTCGTGGAACTGGCGAATGGATGCAGCGGCTATGTCCCGACTGAAGACGCCTTCCTTCCCTCCGGCGGGGGATACGAAACGGTGTTGACGGCCTACTCCAGTCTGACAGCAAATGCGGGCCGGAAGATCGCGGAAACCAGCGTTGAGCTTGCACGCAGTCTCTCCCCCGGGGCGATTCTGCAAGGGCCGCAGGTGAAGACGGTTGGACAGCCTTGGTCATACGGCGTGCTGGGTCCGGATGTGTAGGAGGTAAGGGGGCCATGAGCGAGCAGGTCAGCCGCGTGTTCGCAGCACTCGGTAGCGTGGTGCTGTGCCTCGCGCTATCCGTGTGGCGACCCTGCCTCGCCGACCCGATCGCCGGCAAGGAGAGCCGCATGTCTGAGATCGCCGAGCGCATCGCGAGCACGCCGTTCCCACGCATCGGGACCACCTGGCATGCCGTCCGGGGTGACAGATCCGATGCCAGCTTGCTCCGGCACGACCTGGTGATTACGGGCCCGCAGTGGTACGGGCTGCGCTACGACGAGAAGCCCGGCGACGTGCCAGAGCGTTTCACCCCCGAATCCATGGCGCGCGCCCGGGAGGGGGTGGCGACGATGCGGAGACTCCACCCCCACGCCGTGCTCATCGCCAGCATCGCCTTCTTCGAGTACAACGGCCTCCTGGACAACCACCCCTGGTATCTTCGGTGGAACGATGCCCAGTATAAGGAGCAATGGTGGTACAAGCGGCGAGGCGATCTGGTGCAGTTCTGGCCGGGGACCTACCGGATGGATTTGAGCAACCTGGACTACCAGGCGCGCATCGTCGCGCAGATCCGCGAAGTGAAGGAGGCCGGGCTAGATGGAGTCTTCATCGATAACCTCGGCATGGCGGGAATGGCACTGACCAAAGGGGTCGATGAGCGACCGGCCTGGATCGGGTTCTTCAGGAAGATCCGGGAGGCCTGCGGGGACGACTTCCTGATCATCGCGAACGGCGGACTGCTGACACCGTGGGCGGCCCCGTACCTTAACGGCGCGATGTTCGAGGGATTCAACTACGGGGCCGACACGGATTGGGACCAGATAATCAGACAGATGCAGGAGATGGTGAAGGCACAGCCTGGTCCGCACATCGACTACCTGGAGCGCTTCGAGCGCACCGGTGATGACGACGGCTGGCCAGGCGATCCGGAGCGGGGCCTGCCGCCGGCGACCCGCGATCCGGCGGCGCGTCGCTGGAGCCTGGCGCTGGCGCTCACCATCGGCGATTACTACTACCTCTTCAGCGACTCCACCCACCATGCACACGACTGGTACTCCGAGTACGATCTCAAGATCGGCTTGCCACTGGGGCCGGGCGAACGCGTGAACTCGCACGTCTGGCGACGGCGCTACGAGACGGCCCTGGTGGTGGTGAACTTGCCCGGCGCGACGGAGCCCTATCAGGCGAACGTGGGGACGCGCAGCCTCGACTCCTTCACGGGTGAGCGCGGCACGCGGTTCTCCATCGCTCCGGGCGATGGGCGAATCCTCATCCCACTGGAAAGCCTGAATAACTAAGAGCCTTCCGAAGTCACAGGCCGAACCCGCAGGAGGAAAGGCGTGAGTAGAAGCCTTCGGCGTCGCTGCCTGACTGCGCTGATCGCAGTCGCAGGAGGTCTGAACATGGCGACAGGTGCAGGGGCGCCCCGGGCTCGGCCGCTGCCGCCGGTAACCGCGGGGTTGCTGCGCGTGGATGCGCGCGGCGGCCAGGTGCTGCGCTGGAAGGGGCTCGAGGATCTCACGAAGCCCGCGGCCCGGT
>JBEKKD010000131.1:0-9286 GCA_050010895.1 Armatimonadota bacterium | reverse complement strand
GGCCCAGCAGGGCAGCGCCACCGCGAGCGCGAGCAGCAGCCAGAAGACGATCATATGGTCACTCCTGAGGCGCATCAGACTATTCCTGGGGGAGTTCAGAGGGTGTACCGTGGGCATGGCGAACATCTCCTAACAGGGATACGCTGTTGTTTGCGCGGGGCGTTCCATGAGTGTGGAGGGCGTTTCCTGGCGGCTGTTCGAAGACCGGATTCGGGACTTCCTCGCGGCGCGGGGTGAGGACGGCTACCTGCATGCCGCCTCCGGCACCACCTCCAACCGCCGCGCGAGGCGCACCACGACCGTCACCCGGCACACCTCGAACTGCTATGAGTTCTTCCTGGTAGCGGAGGGGCGGGTGCGGTTGGAAACGCCAGCCGAGGCGTTCGAGTTGACGCCTGGGAAGTTGCTGCTGGTGGACCCGGGGGTGGAGCATGAGGAATTGCCGGCCTCGCCCGACGACTCCTATCTGGCGTTCTGCTTCATGGCCCAGGGCACGACGGCGGACCTCTTCCAGGCGCTGTATCTCCCTCACACGCGGGACAACGTGCTCAACTCGCACCTGCGGCTGGTGGGGTCGGAGCCCGTAGAGGAGGCGGCGCGGCTGGTGGGAGTGGAACTGGCGCATCGCCGGGCGGGATGGGTGGAGGCGGTGGGCCACTTGGTACAATACCTGGGGCTGTTGCTGCAGCGCCGGGTAGCGAGTGGCAGCTTCGAGTACGCGAGCCGGACGATGAGCACCAACCTCAACCTCAACCATCCCCTGGAGGCGGCGTTCTTCTACTGCGCGGCCAACATCCACCGGGCGATCCGGCTGGCGGACGCGGCGGCCGCCGTGGGATACAGCCCCAGCTACCTGAGCCGGACGTTCTCGCAGAGGTTTGGGATGTCGTTCTCGGAGCACTTGCGGGCCCTTCGTCTCGGGGTCGCCGAAAGCCTCCTGTCGCACTCAGACCTGCCGGTGCAGGAGATCGCGCGGCGGGTCGGCTACCAGTACCCCTGGCACTTCACGCGCGCCTTCACTCAGGCGATGGGGATGTCCCCACGCGAATACCGGCGGGCGCACGCAGCCGGATAGCGGCGCGTCATACTCGAAGGCACGGAACGGGTCTTCTCGACGGCTGCGGGGGCGCCTTCTGGCTGCGCATGAAATGGTAGGTATTGGAGGCCCGCGGCGGGTTCCCCATTCTCCCGCGGGGGAGTAGCATGGTGGGTACAGGAGGGTACCGCAGCATGACCGCCGCGGAAGCTGTTGGGCAGGCGGCCAAAGGAGGTGAGAGTACAGCATCGGCTGGTGTGGCGAAGTGGCGCACATTCACTCTCGAAGGAGATCTACTGTGAAGTCGCGGAGGAAGCAAGGATTCACTCTGATTGAGTTGTTGGTCGTGATCGCGATCATTGCGATTCTGGCGGCGATGCTGTTTCCGGTGTTCGCGCGCGCGCGCGAGTCGGCCCGCAAGATCCAGTGTCTTTCGAATGTGAAGAACATCGCGCTCGGGGTGCAGATGTACCTGACGGACTATGACCGGCTGCCGCCGGCAGAGCACCGTCCGGAGATCCTCAACTACTACGGGAGCGGGTGCTGGATCGATGTCAGCATGGTGAATCCGTATCTTCAGTGGCCGGTGGTGTTCGATGAGTACATCAAGAACCGAGACGTGTGGCGGTGCCCGAACGCACGACTGCTCCAACAGCGCGGCATCCTGAATAGCTACGGCCAGGACTGGTGGACATACCTTCTGAACTCGGGCAACCAGTACTGTTACGGGACCGGGCTCTGCAAGACGAACTATCCGTCGGGATGGGGAGGAAGCGTCACTGATTCGATTCGACAGCAATCGTGCGCCATCAACGAGGGGAACTCAGGCGTGACTGCACAGGGCGCTTTCGAGCAGAACATCGGCTGCCCCGATGCGCGCGAGGTGAAGACCAGCAGCATGGATGACCCCGCCAAGTTCTGGGTCTGCGCCGATGTGGGGACGACCCGCATGGTGTGGGCCGCGACGCAGATCGCCTACCCGGATGAGTGCGCGATGTACTGCGCCGTCTGCATGCCGAGCTACGGGTGCTACGATGCCTCTGGGGTAGCCAGCCTGCCGGACTGCTCGGCCACGAAGCACCCCGAGGTGGTCTATGATGTGCAAGCGCGCAAGCAGTACGGCGCGCCGCGGCACATGGGCGGCAGCAATATCGGGTTCGCCGACGGGCACGCCACGTGGATGAATTCGGAGGAGATACTGAGCCGAAGCACGGATACCCGGTGGTTCATCACCGATGCCCAGCGGAACCAGAATCCCATCATCACGAACCTGAATCTCTGCGGCCCCATGAACCTGCCGGGCGGCCTCAGGCCGCAATAGCAGAAGGGACTCGGTTGTATCGCGTCGGGCGGAGCGTTTCGACGTCTTTCGCCCGGCGCGGTTTCTGCATCAGCCAACTCGGTTCCGGGAGGTCCGCGTGATGAGCCTGACGGCGCCCTGCTGTATACTCACCGCCATGGCCGGGTTGCTGATAGGTCTTGGCCCATCGCAGACGCAGCAGATACAGCAGCGCCTGCAGAAGGGCGACGCCTTCCAGTTTACGGTGGACGCGGAGAAAGTGGTGCGGCCCGCCAATCGCCGCGTGATGGGCATCTCGTTCTTCAACCTCTGGGACTACGTCCCAATCTATGATGGGAGGTCGGGGGAGTGGGTGCTCCGCGAGTCCGCCAGTGAGGCGATCCGGAGCCTGCGCGTGCCCTTCAGCCGCACCTACTGGATGGACAAGGATCGTCGCAGCGGCAAACCGGCTTGGGATCTCCACGGAAGTATCGACAGGGCCGCGGAAACCTGCCGGCGCTTCGGGATCGACCAAGAGGATTTCGTGCTGGAGCCTGAATCGCAGAGGCGATCGGAATCCATGAGCCCGGAGGAGTGGGTGGACGCCGTCCGCTACGCGCAGTCCAAGGGGTACACCTTCAGGTACTGGGAGATCTGCAACGAGCCCTGGGGGATGGGCGGCCCGGACGACGACCCGTGGACCGCGGATGATTACGTGGCGCACGTGAAGGCGGTGTACCAGGCGGTGAAGGCGCAGCGGCCGGACTTGAAGGTCGGTGCGTCCGCGGGGGTTGGGCCCTTCAACGTGTTCGGGGGAACGCAGGCATATGACCCCATACTGGCAAAGGCGGCCGGCTTCTACGACTTCATCGCCCCCCATTTCTACTGCCACCTGAAGAACTTGGATCAGATCCCGTTCGAGCGGATCACGTTCGAAGGGAACGCCTGGGTACTGCACTCGTATGTGATGAAGACGCGCGAGCTGCTGGAGACGTACAACCCAGACCGTCGGGTGGAGATCCTGGACACCGAGTGGGGGATGCACGGCTACAACCATGGCGAGGGCGTGCGTGCGGACGACTCCAACCGCAATGGCAACATCGCCGGCACGCTCCACCGCACCATCCGCATGATCTACTACCTGAACGAGGGGCTGGTGGACGCGGCGGGGCAGTGGTGCATCCTGACGCCAGTGGACAGGCCGGGCTTTGCCATCGTTACCATCAACGACGACCGGGAGTTCTTGCTCTACTACCTGAACTACTATCTCGGCCGCTATGTGAGCGACGAGGTGGTGGATATCACCGGCACCTGCCCCTACTACGAGAAGCGCGGCGTCGCCAGCGACTGGGGTTGGAATGGGCAGGCGACCTACGACGTGAGCATGCCCCAGGCGCCCACGATCGTGACAAGGAGCAAAGACGGCAAGCATCTCTACCTGGTGGTCGCGAACGGTACGGCCTCTGAGAGCCTGCCGTGCACTGTGGATCTGAAGGGATTCCGGGCCGCGACCGCGGAGGCGAAGCGCCTGACGCAGGACAGCATCGATGCGCCGGCGCTGGTGGACAAGGGGAGCGATGTGATCGGCTCGCTGGCGGTGCGCGTGATGGATGGTGGCCGGGGCATCGAGTTCGAGAGCGCGCCGCATTCCGTATCCTTCATCTCGCTTACCGCGGAAACAGAGCAGTAGAGAGCGCGCAGGGGGGGGTACGTGGACGAGCACAAGGGCTACCTGACGACCTGGGATGAGCTCGAGCAGATGGAGTGGCCCGACCCGGGGAAGGCCGATACCCGCGCGCCCGAGTGGTACGAGGAGGATCTGCCGGTGTCTGCCAGCCAGGAGGCGGCTATTGCCTCGGCACCGGCAACAGCGTGGCCAACTACCTCCCCGTGGACAACTACCTGGCAATGCTGGAGGAGGGCCGGGAGTACAGCCGAGGTTGAGTCGTCAGCGAAGAGGTCGCGCTGCAGCGCGGCGATGCGCGGGGGCGCAGAAACACGGCCGCGCGTCGCGCACCAGGGCGCAGGGCTTGTAGAGCAGATGGGATATGTTGTGTGGCGAAATTCGCGAATTTGCGTCGCGAATTTCGGGGTGAAAAGGGCGGATTTCGCGAAAAGCCGCGTATGTTCCACGTGGAACATTTTTAGGCTGACCTAAGTTTGTACTTATGTGGAATCGCGAGGTCGGCTGGAGGAGGGGGTTGGGAGGGAGGTTGTATGGGCGCTGAGGGGGAATCGGGTAAGCAAGCAAGCGATTGCCTTGTCAATAAGCAAGCTGAAATGGGGTCATTTGCGTGACGGGCCGATTTCGGATTTGCCCCAGGAGGCTCCAGGATTACCGTGGAGGGGGGTGAAAAACGCGGTCCGGCGCGAAAACGAGCGCGAAGAGGGCGGTTTTCGGGGGATGCGCGGTCGGGCGGTTAGGCGATTTGGGGCTTGGAGGGGGTCAGGAGGGGCTGGGAGGGGTGTGCGCGGGTGGCGATGTGTCGCGACGGGGGTCGCGGAGGGGGGAGAAAAAAAGATCTAACCACAGATGAACACGGATGAACTCTGATCGCCCGCCCAAGGGGGCGCAACGGCGACGGCGAACGGCAACGGCAGCGGGGCGAGGAGGCGGAGGGGAGTCTCGGATGTGCATTCGCGTTCTGGGACAGCTCATGCAGGGTGCTTCTGCGCGGGGGCGGCGGGGAAGGCAGAATTGCGGTCCGGCCTGCCGCCTCGTCCTCCTGCACTCCTTGAGCCGCACGCCGTCGCAGGCGGCCAGAAGCCGATAGGATTCCCCAATCGCGGACGGGTTCGTGGAAAGAACCCAGTGGAACACGGGACTTGGCCCCTCGAGAGGGCACCTGTGGCGCCGGGTCCCCGTTGTCCTGGGATGGAGGAGGCAGCAGATCCACCACAGGAGGTGGAGGGTACGATGATGACTCGAATGGTAAATCGCAAGCATGAGGGCTTCACTCTGATCGAAGTGCTGATCGTGATCATAGTGATCGCCATCTTGGCGCTGATCGTCATTCCGCGGCTGCTGGGCGCGGGCCGCAGGGCGAAGGAGGCAGTCCTGCGGGGTGACCTGAACGAGTTGCGTAACGCGATCCAGCAGTTCGAGTCCGACCTGGGCGATGTCCCTGTGGGCCTGGACCAGCTGATGGCCGCCAAGGGCAGTCCACCATCGGGTAATGGCGGGGGCGGCCTGTCTCTGGATCCGAACGGCTATCAGGGCCCCTACCTGCGCACTGGGGATGGCAACCTGCCCAAAGATCCCTTTACGAGCGCGGCAGACTGGGCGTACACGTCGGCCACGGGTGGCGTTCACAGTGCCAGCACACTGACCGCTCTCGACGGCACCCCGTACAGCGGTTGGTAGAGAGTGTCGGCGCCAGCGCGCGAAGGACCGCGGTGCTAACCCGATCCGGCTGTCGAGCGCGGCACTGAGGCCAACCATCCGGAGGCTGGCAAGCGTGGGGCGGAGCCCGCAGTAGCGCGCATGGAAAACGGCCGCGGCCGCCTGGACGTACCCGGCGGCGTCTCGCCGGACACCCGTCCACTGACAAACCGGCAACTCATGGAGTGGGTATGAAGGCGATCGAGAGGCATTTGGCGACCACGCCGACCGGCAGCGAGACATGGCCTATGGGCGCGGGTAAGAGCACAGAGGCCTGCGGACGGGGGAGGGTGTTCCCATGACGATGCCTCGGGGATGCAGATTCGCGCGTGTCCTGGTGCTCAGCTTGCTCGTGGCTAGCGTGATGGCACGCGCGCTCGCCGAACCGTCGAAGAAGAATCCGGCGGGGCTGCCAAACTTCCACCGGGTGACTGCGAGCATTTACCGGGGTGACGCTCCCACACAGGAGGGGCTCAAGACGCTGCGGGCGCTGAAGATCCATACCATCATCGACTTGCGCATCGAGCACAATTTGGCGCAAGCGGAGAAGAAGACCGCTGAGGGGATGGGCTTCACATGGCTCAACATCCCGATGGGAAAGCAGGCGCCAACACAGCAGCAGGTCGATACGTTTCTCGCCACGCTGGCCAGGGCACCGAAGGCGCCGGTCTTCGTTCACTGCCAGCATGGCGCGGACCGCACGGGGTGTATGATCGGCATATACCGAGTGCAGGTGCAAGGCTGGTCCTTCACGCAGGCGTGGACGGAGATGCGCGCGTACGGTTTCAAGCCGTATCTGAGCGAATTGAAAGAAGCCGTTCGCTCCCGGGCGAAGGCCACGTAGCCGCCCTGCGTCATACTCGAGGCCGGGCACTGCCGCCTCTGACCGGGTAGGCATCAGGCATCGCACTCACACCCCGGCTGCCTCGCCGCGAGGGCCTCAGCAGGCGACGTAGCAGCAAATGTTGCAGATCACCCAACAGCAGTCGGGGGTAGGCAGAGGTCCGTCAGGCGTCGCCATCCCGGCGCTCTGCGCCCTGCGACCACGAGCGACCAGCCGCGTGTTCCAGAGAGTGGCAGTCTTGTTGAGCGAGACCATCTTCCGCCTCCGTCGATATACTCCCGAATATGGACACTATGTGTGATAGTCTAGTATCAGTGCGCTTTCGTGTCAAGATAGTCAGGGGCTCCGACAGGAGCACCGGTTTAGGGATGGACTGCCACCATTGTCACCCAGAGGGAGGCGCTGCCCTCTGGGAAGCGGCGACCGTGGGGGTCTCGGCTGGATTCGCACGGCGAGATTGCCACACCAGCGGCTGTCCGTCGGCTGACGGACTGCGCAGCCGCAACCGGTGCGCCTCGGCGCCACCGGGCGTCCGGATGGGCAGGTTACCAACCTGCCCCACGGGAGGGGAGGCGCCGAGGCGGCTCGCAATGACAGTTCGGGCCCCCGATGGCACTCACTCCCCCAAAACCGGTGCTCCTGGGGCTCCGATTCCGGGAGGCGCGGGTGGGAATCCTACGGACGTTCGCCCAACAAAGTAACATTGGGCGAACGTCTTCTTTCAGATATTCGCTGGTCTTCTGATGGCTTTCGCCCTTACTTCTTTGGGCGAAAGTCATTAGAGGAACCGGCGTGCCTGGCCGAGCCACCACACTAGCGGCATGACGATGTGCGGCTGCAGCATGAGGAAGGCGCTGAACAGGAGGTAGCCCAGCGCCCGCTGCCACTGGGGTTTCAGCCCGGCGCTGGAAGCGACCTCCTCCAGATGGTCGACGCGGGCTTCGAGGAAGGCCACGCCGTCGCCCGCTCGCCAGGCCGCCAGGGGGCCGATCGATGTGAGCGGCACATTGACAGCGTACGCTGCCACCTCGACTAGCCCACTCGCGACGGCGCCCGGATTCTGCAGCAGGAATGCAGCATACTCATCGCTGGCCTTCTCCTGTTCGTTCACCAACTGACGGTACCAGGCGGTGGCGGCGGGGTTCCAGACCATCAGGTCTCTCATCACAGTGGCGAACCAACGTCCGACGTAGTCAAATCGCCTGACATGCGCCACCTCGTGGGCCAGCACCCCGCGCAGCTCCGGCTCCCCCAACTGCTCCGCCAGCTCGCCCGATATCACTACCACCGGAGAGACGATTCCCATGGTGAACGCCAGGCACACTGCGTCGTGGACCACCACGAGCTGGGGACGGGGCTGCCAGCAGCGTGTCTGCCATGCCCGAGTGACGATCTCGCCAAAGGCCCGATGCACTCTAGGGAAGCGCTCGGGCGCTACGATCGTTCCTATGTGCATCCGTCGGTAGATGGGGGCGATGCGGACCCACCGGTACACACAGAATCCCAAGGCTAGTACCAAGACAGTCGCCAGTACCCGAGAGGAGAAGTCAGACGTCGCGACTACAGCACGAACCAGTCCGGACTCCAGTGGAGCTCTATCACCGCCGATCACGTTCGGCAGGCTGAACGCTAGATAGCCTCTGAGCGGAGCAGGGTCGAGTTTCAGGCAGGATATCCCCTCTCCCTGCCAGGTCGCCACCATGACCTTGAGCAGGGCCGCGTAGAGGAAGACCACGCGGTAGGCAGGCCTGCGCACTCTGCCTGGGCCAAAGAGCAAGGCAAGCGCCGCCCAGATCAGAGCGGAGGCGAGCAGGGCGGGAAGCAGGTGCTGTCCGGCGATTGTGACGAGGAGGTTCCAGGCTTGCACGGGCTCATCTCTTCTGGTTTTTCCGGGCTACGACCCGGGTCCGCTGGCGCAGTCCGGCGATCTTCTTGGCTCCCGCGTCCGGATCGATCTTGAGCACACGGCAGATAACCCGGTCCAGATCGCCGCCCATGTGCCCCAGCACGTTGGCGACCAACTGTGCGGTGAGTTCCTCCAGTTCAACGCGGGGCTCGTAGAGAAAGGCGCCTTGGCGCTCCGTACGTGCCAGGATGCCCTTCGTCGTGAGTCGGTTCATGCAGTTGAGAACGCCCTGATAGGCGAAGTAGCCGCCCTTCGCCAGGCAGTCACAGATCTCGCGTACGGTCACCGGCCTGCCGATCTCTGAGACCGCGCGCAGGACCTGCGCCTCCAACGGGCCGAGGCCCTTGTCGATGCCGACGATGTTCGGTCGCCCTCTCTGAGGCTCAGTCATATCTCCCCCTTCGCTGCTGCAGTTGTCCTGCCAGTAACTCGATCGAGTATATACTAGTGGTGCGCAGCAGCCGTGTCAATACACACTGATACCAGGAGCAGTTGCTCTGGCATGCGATCTGTGATATATAAAGAGGTGCTATCTATATTCTGGAGTATATTTTTTGAGTAGGCCATAGCCGAGGCCGGTCTGACGCCCAATCGGCTCGTGGACTAGGCCGCGCGACGGGGCTGCCAGGCACTCTCGATCGCACAGGGGACAGCAGGCGAGATGGCCCCGGGTTCTCCGAGTTAGGGGGATAATCGGAGTTGAGGGGACCCGGGGCCGTCGGCCAAAGACATGAGGCGGGGGTTCGATTCGCGATTGGCCGAGGAAGCCACACCCGCGAGCTAACGCTCTCAGTGCGGACGAGGTCCGGGGTCTCGATTCTGGGAACCTCTCGACAGGG
>JBEKKD010000130.1:0-9357 GCA_050010895.1 Armatimonadota bacterium | reverse complement strand
GATGCCATCACTCTCCGCCAGCGCCTGCTGATGGCCATCGCGGGCGAGATCATCAACGCGCACCTCGGCGAAGCGCTCATCCGCCGCGATGGCGATGACCTCTACCTGCGCGGCCGCAAGCTCTCTATCTCCGTCGCTACTACCTCCCCCACTTCCGGCCTCATCCACGGCGGCTTCAACGTGCTCGGCGAAGGCGCGCCCGTGCCGGCGATCGGGTTGGAGGAGTTGGGGCTCAACCCGCGCGGCTTCGCCGAGCAACTGCTGAGCGCGTACGCGAAGGAGATCGAATCGGCGAGGGGGGCGGCGGAGAAGGTGAAGCGGGTACCGTAGCGCAGGAAGGAGCTGTATGCTGAACCCTCTCCGTAGCCTGCCCGGGCGGCCGGCGCATCCGTTCTTCGAGGACGAACACGAGCTTCAGTTGGAGATGGTGAGGCCAACGACTGCGCGTGTTGCCGCGCCCCCAGTCCCGAATGGCTATCTGCTGCGCCAGTTCAGAGCCGGGGATGAAGCGAACTACGACGACCTCTTTCACCTGGCATTCGCGGATGAGGGCAGGTTCCCGGAGATGCTGGAAGGCGTGCTGAGCGATGGGTTCTTCGTGGTCGAGCACCTGGCCTCAGGCGAACTCGTGGCCTCGTGCCAGGCCTGGCGGGGCGGCACTTCGCGTCGTCACGCCGATGCCGGGCAGGTTGGCTGGCTCGTGACCGATCCCTCGCACGCGGGCAAGGGTCTGGGTACCATCGTCGCCGCGTTGGCGACAAACCGGCTGGCGGCGGAGGGCTACCGACGGCCGTACCTGGGGACGGAGGATTTCAGGATCGCCGCGATCTCGATCTATCTGAAGCTGGGGTGGCAGCCCTACGTCTACTGCGACGAGATAGAGTCGCGCTGGCGGAGCATTTTCGCTCGCCTGGAGCGCAAGTTCGATCCCTCCGGTGCGTGCTGGGAATAGGGTGTAGGCCCGGGGATGCGCGGGCGGAACTGCAGGCCTTGCCAATCAACCGCGGCCTCCGTTATGATTCGGTTGTAATGGAGCATGCTCACATGGTGAAGCGTCTGCGGAAAGTCGGCAACAACCCGAGGCACGTCAGCCCCGAGCGGTTCGAGGAATCGCTCTCCCGCGTGGTCGCGCGGCGCCGGAGCGCGTTGAAGCGACTTGCGGAATCGGGGCCGCTAGCCGGTCCCGCAGCGCGGCGGAGCGTCACGGTGCTGTAGCCAGTCGCTCGCGCTCCACTCTACCTGCTGACGGCCACCTTCTCCCGCGGCGTGAATGCCAGCGCTGCGGAGTTCATGCAATAGCGCAGGCCGGTGGGAGGCGGGCCATCGTCGAACACGTGGCCCAGATGCGCGCCGCAGCGGGCGCAGCGCACCTCGGTGCGCGTCATGCCCAGGCTGGTGTCCGTCACCGTGACGATGTTCTCCGGGGCCACCGGCGCCCAGAAGCTGGGCCAACCTGTGCCGGAGTCAAACTTCGTCTCTGAGGTGAACAGGTCGTTGCCGCAGTCCGCGCAGCGGTAGATCCCCGCGGCGTGGTTGTCCCAGTAGGCATTGTCGAACGGCGGCTCCGTCCCCTCGTGGCGCGTCACCTGGTAGTGCTCCTTGGTGAGCGTCCGGCGCCATTCGGCATCGGACTTGGCGACGGGATCCACCTCGACGAGCCCACCCTTGTCCACGCTGAACAGGCGGAGCCGCGGCGCAGAAGCGCTCTTCCCGGCTGCGCTGCCGGCGGCCGGAACCGCGCAGGCCGCGGACGTGAGCCCGTGCTTCCGATAGTAGTGTTGGTGATACTCCTCTGCCGGATAGAACGCAGGCGCGGGGAGGATCTCGGCGACGATGGGGCGCGCGTACTTGCCGGACTTCGCAAGATGCTCCTTCGACCGGAGCGCGGCCTCGCGTTGAACGGCGGTGTGGTAGAAAATCACCGACCGGTACTGCGTTTTCTCCCGTACCGTCGGGTCATGATGCCCCCAGAACACGTCGAGCAGCGTGTCGTACGAAACCCGGCTGGGGTCGTACGTCACCTCCGCCACTTCGGTGTGCCCCGTGGTTCCAGAGCAGACCTCCTCGTAGGTCGGGTTCGCCACGACGTGACCTCCGGCGTAGCCGACGCGAGTCGCTGTGACGCCGGGAATGCGCTGGAACGCCGCTTCGACGCCCCAGAAGCAGCCTGCGCCGAATGTTGCGAGCGCCATCGGGTGCTCCTTTCGGACGAGAGAGGCCGGCCGGCCCATACGTACGGAAACCGCGACCGCGCCGACCAGAAAAAGGGAAACGATCAGTACGATTCGTGTCACTACAACTGCCTCTCGATCGAGGCAGGCCGCTATTATCATGTTCCCCCTGCCGGAGCGACGGAAACGGAAGCGGCGTCATGCCAGCGCGCCATGGCAGGGCTGCGCTGCAGGCACCCCCACTGCAACCTTCTGCTGTCCGCCGCTGTCATAGGTCTAGCGGTGGTTGACGGCGAAGGCCACGCTCAGGGAGGCGGCATTGGTGGAACGTCCGGATGCAGAGCTGGTTGGGCTGACGCGCGGCGGTGATCGTGAGGCTTTCGGCGCGCTGGTGGCGCGCTACCAGGGCCACGTCTACGGCCTCGCCTACAGCATGGTGGACAACTGGGCGGAGGCGCAGGATATCGCCCAGGAGACGTTCATCCGCGCCTTCACCAACCTCGATCAGCTTCGCGACCCGGAGCGCTTTCCAGCATGGCTGCGGCGCATCACTTTCAGCGTCACCATCAACTGGATCAGGGCGTTTCGGCCGGGTTTGGTCGAGCGCCTCGGCGACCTGGACATCGACGCGCTGGACATCCCCGACTTCCAGCCGGGCCCGCCGGAGGTGGTGGAGCGGCGCGAACTGGCGGACGCGGTGCTGCGCGCGGTGGCCTCGCTCCCGCCCAAGTACCGGGTGCCCCTCACCATGTTCCATCTCGACGGCCTCTCCTACCAGAAGGTCGCCGACTTCCTCGACGTCCCGCTGGGCACGGCCAAGTCGTTGATCCACCGCGCCAGAGAGAAGCTGAAGCTATCGCTGGCACCCTACGCAGAGGAGCTGACTCCGATGGTGCAAGAAGTGTTCAACGAGCACAAGCTGCCGGCCGCGTTCGCGCAAAAGGTGCTGGACAATGTGCCCACGCTGGGCTGGGGGAGGCAGCGCGAGTGCACCTTCCTGGGCGCGCTGGAGGCGGCCCTCACCCCGACCGCGCACCCGTTCTCGTACACCGACATGATGGGCTGGTCGGGGATGGCGTTTCGCACTCGCTGGTTCGCGGGGAATGACAGCGGCGCGCGCTGGTGCCCCTCCTGCGCGGTCGCTGAGATGCCGGAGGCGATGCTTGCCACCGAAAAGGCAACGGGATGGCCCACGCGCGTCGATTTCATGAAGGAGGATGACCCAGCCACGGTCGCGCGAATCACTGAGCGAATCGTCGCCTCCATCGACGCGGGAATGCCGGTGTTGGCCTACGAGCCACAACTCAACGTGGACGTCGTCTATGGCTATGAGGATCGCGGCAAGGTGTTGCTGCTGCGCGACTACTTCACGCCCGATAGTCCGCTCGCGCTGCCTCCCCCCAAGCTGGGCTTCCTGATCATGTTTCTCGGGGAGCATTCTGAGGGGTTGTCGCGGCGCGAGGCGTTGACCGAGGCATTGCGGATTGCCGTGCTGAACTGGAAGCGCGAGCGCTACAGCGAGGGGCCGGGCGCGTACTGGTACGGCGACGCCGCGCTGAAGCGGTGGATAGAGGATATCGGCGAGGCCGACCAATTTTCTCAGGAAGAGAGGAACCAGCTCTGCCTGGTGGGCTGGTGGAACTACGACACCATGACTGATGCCCGTCAGGCCGCCGTCACTTTTCTGCGCGATAATGCCAGACTACTATCGGCCGAGGCTCAGCGGCATATCGCTCGCGCGGCCGACCTATACCAGCAGGAAACCGAGGTCCTCGGGGCTGCCCATGCCGATCGAGAGGTGTTCGCGAACTCCCCCGACAACTGGCCGGCCGAGACGCGGCAGCGCGAACGCGACATCCTCACTCAGGCGCGGGATATAGAAGAGAGGGCGGTCGCGGAGCTGGAGAAGGCTCTGGCGGCGGTGTGAAGGGGAGCGCGGCTGCCGCCGGCTCTCGCTGGATAGGAGGCGGGTCCGGCAGCCGGAACCATGCTCGTGGGCCGGCGAGTCGAGGTGCTCACCATGACCGAGGGCCTCACGCCACAGGTGGCGAAATTGTAGCCGGGGGCGTTTCACTGAATGGAATAGCGGCTGATGGCTGTGAAACGCGGCCCGCGCGTCGCCGCGTTTCTACGGGGACGATGAAAGGGCAACCCATGGACCATATCAGCAGGCGGTGTTTCCTGAGGCGGAGCGGCCAGGCCGCAGTTGGTTTCGGCGCGGCGGCGCTCGTGGGCGATGGCCTTGCGGCACGGGCGGCCGGAGAGGCCGAGCCGACGAAGAAGGCGATGAGGGTACCAATGGCAGTCCGGCTTCAGCCGTCATGGCTGAGCTGGGTGTCCTCAGTTGCCGGCTGCCTCAACGCTCTGGGCGTCGCTTGCGACAATGTGGATGTCGCCGGCCATTCAGGATACGCGTTCCTCATGAATGTCGGCGACAATGTTTGCGTGTCGGGGCCGACGACAGTCAACTTCCTGCTACTTGCCTCCGGTCTGCTCCCTCTCGGGCGTTCGATCCTGGTCTTCACCGGCGCTACTTGCATGAAGGGGAAGAGCGACGACTTCCGGTTCGCCTACGATTTCGTTGCAGGCGAGATCGCTGCCGGAAGGCCGTGTGTGGTCTGGGGTGCGCACGTTCCGGAGTTCGGGATCGCGGTCGGGGTGGAGGACGGGAAGTACATCGTTGAGTCCCTCACGCAGCAGCATGACCCGATCCCGTTCGATAAGCTCTCCGCTTGCGTCGGCGCGCAGGTGCTGGCGTTCCCCACCGCGGCGGGCCGCATGGGCGTCGAGCGGGACGGCTCCGCGCTCCACCGCGCCCTCGCCTGTCTCAGGTCCCAGACTGGCGATCCGAAGTACGCCAACGGCCAGGCCGCCTATGACCGGTGGATCGCGGCCATAGAGTCCGGCAAGACCGATCCGTTTAGCAACAGCTACAACGCGCAGTGCTGGACCAACGCCAAACGCATGGCGGGCGAATTCGTGAAGCGGCTCGCCGGCCGACAGCCGGCCGTACGAAAGCAGCTCAGTGATGCTGCCGCGGCGTATGGCGACGTGGTAGAGGCGATGGAGAAGATCGCCAAGCTCTTCCCCTTCCCCGACGCGGACAAGAAGGTCAGCGATCCCGCGATTCGGGCGCAGGCCGTCGGACCTCTCCGCGCTGCAAAGGCCGCGGAGGCGAGAGCGACGGATGCGCTCGCGCAAGCGGCGGCGGCGTGGCCGAAGCGCGACCTGACGAAGGAGGTCGCGATGCTCGCGCCCTGCGGAATCGACTGCGCCACGTGCGACATCCTCGCGCGGGGCGAATGCGCGGGCTGCCAGGGCGATCGGCGGAAGCAATGGTCAGGTGACTGCGGCATCAGGCAGTGCTGCGTCGATGACACGCACCTCGCGTTCTGCAATCAGTGCAGCGGCTTCCCGTGCGGCGCGCTGAAGGATTGGGCCGCGGCCTACCCGCACCACGGCGCCGCGTTGGAGCGGCTTAGGTCGATGACGTGAAGGGGGCAATAGGGGTTAGGCGGAGGGGAGGGAAGAACCGCAGGCCCGGCGCGGGTGCTCAGAAACTCTCATGAGGACTACTCAACACGGTTGGCCACGCCGGGCCTGCGAAGTAGATCGGATCCTCCGGTTCTCGCGTCATCATGGGATGCCGATGACAGCCATCGTGAACACCCGATCCACTGCCACGCTACCGGATATTTGGAACGAGCACAACCGATGTTTCGCTGTGCGAAACACAAATCGCGCGCTGAGGCTCTCAAACCACCGGCCCGGCCCCACTCCGCATCAACTGCGACAGCCGCGCCGAGGCCTGCAAAAGTTGCGGCACCCACTTCCGCAGGTTGGCCTCCGTCAGCTCCTCCGGCATCACGGCGAATGACAGCGAGGCGACCACCTCGCCCGACCGGTCGCGAATCGGCACCGCAAGCCCGGAGCTCCCCAGCGCATTCTCCTGTCGATTCAGAGCGTAGCCCTGCGTCCGCACCTGTGCCAGCTCGGGCCTGAGCTCCTCAAGAGTTGCCAGCGTATTCGGGGTCAGCTTCGGCATTCCCCTGCTGACCCAGTCCAGCAGCTCATCGTCGGACAGGCCCGCAAGGTAGCATTTCCCCCCGGCGTTCGCGTGCATGCTCTGCATCTGAATGGTGGTCGCGCTGGGGTCCATCCGCACCGGCCGGTCCGGCAGCGCCCAGAGTGTCGGCACCATCCGCCGCCCGACCAAGTCCGGGATCATGATGAACGCAGTGGCTCCGGTCTCCTTTGCCAGCGCCGCGAGCAGCGCCTGGGCTGCCGACCGGAACGACAGCGCCTCTTCGACTGCATGCGCCGAGCTCAGCCACAATCCGACATCGAGGTAGTACCGCCCGGTCGTCGCGTCGCGGCGCACCATCCGCTCCGCGGCCAGCGTCCGCAGAAGGCGCAGCGCCGTCGTCTTGTTCAGCCCCAGCCCACTGCTTACATCGGCCAGGCTGAGCCCCTCAGAGGCATGACACAACATGCGCAGGACGCGCGCCGCCCGCGCTACCGACTCCACTGCCGGCATGCTGCGTCTTCTGCCCGTCACTGACGATCCCGTCTCTGATCTTGGCATCTCACTGGTCCTATCCGCTCAGCAGCCTATGCCCTAAGTGCTTCCAGCTTGCCCGCCCCCGGACCTGCGGCCGTGCGTCGGGAGCGACTGGAACTCGGTGGGCTCAGGTGTGGCCCGCACTCCGGACCCCTCGGCAGGACCTCGTCGTCCCGTGTTGTACCCATCTCTCAGGAGCCCTCCCCGATGTCACACGCCGCACCCTATGATCCAATCGAGACCGCTTCTCCGGAGTCGCTGCGCGCGCTCCAACTCGAGCGCCTCCGCTGGAGCGTCGCCCAGGCCGCGCAGTCGCAGCACTACGCCAGACTTTTCGCGGACCTGGGCCTGGGGCCGGAGTCGGTCCGTTCGCTCGATGATCTCCGCCGCTTCCCACTGACCACGAAGCAGGACTTGCGGGACAACTACCCATTCGGCCCGCTCGCCGTCCCTCGGGACAAGGTCGTGCGCATGCACCATTCCTCCGGGACGACGGGCATGGCGACCGCGGTGTTCCACACCATGGGCGATGTCGATCGGTGGGCTGCGCTGGTGGCGCGGTGCCTGCACATGGTCGGCCTGCGACCGGGCGACGTGTTCCAGAACATGATGACCTACGGTCTGTTCACCGGCGGGCTGGGGCTGCATTACGGCGCCGAGAAACTGGGCGCGCTCGTGATTCCGATGGGCGCGGGCAACAGTCATCGCCAGATCGAGTTCATGCGTATCTTCGAGACCGCGGCCGTCCACATCATCCCGAGCTACGCGCTGGCGCTGCTGGGCACGTTCGAGGAGATGGGAGTTGACCCAAAGCGCGATCTGCGCTTGCGATTCGCGGTCGGCGGCGCTGAGCCGTACACCGAGGGCACGCGGCAGCGTCTTCAGGACATGTGGGGCGTTCCGTTCTACAACTGCTACGGGCTCTCCGAGATGTGCGGCCCGGGGGTGGCGTTCGAGTGCCCGGAGCAGCAGGGCATTCATATCTGGGAGGATTCGTACATCGCCGAGATCGTCGACCCCGAGAGCGGCGAACCGGTCGCGGAGGGCGACGAGGGGGAGTTGGTGCTGACATCGCTCACTCGCGAGGCGATGCCGCTGATCCGGTACCGCACGCGCGACGTCACCTCATTCGTCACGGAACTGTGTGCCTGCGGGCGCACTCACCGCCGACTGACTCGCATCCACGGCCGCACCGACGACATGCTCATCCTCCGCGGCGTGAACATCTTCCCGATGCAGATCGAGCGCGTGCTCATGTCCATGCCCGAGGTGGGCCACAACTACTTGATCGTGCTCGACCGAGACGGCCACTCCGAGCGCCTCACCGTCAGAGTCGAAGTCACGCCGAACCTCTTCCACGGAGAAATGGACGAACTCCTCAGGCTCCAGGAGCGTATCACGCATGCCCTGCGGGATGAGATTCTGGTTCGCCCCCGAGTCGAGCTGGTCGAGCCAGGCAGCATCCCGCGGCGAGAGGGGAAGGCGGTGCGGGTGGTGGATGAGAGGGAGAAGACGTAGCTGGGATCAGACGGGCGGGGGCCTGCCTACGTGCTACTCGCCCTCCTTCACCCCACCACCACCAACTCCCACTGCTGCAGCGGGCGCTGAACGCGCACGCGCGGGCCGTCCACTTCGGCCGGGAGGAGTTCGCCGCCGGCGGTGATATGGGTGGCGGAGGTGAGTGCGGGCATGTCGGCCGGCAGGCGGAGGGTGAACTCGCTGATATCGTCGGCATCGGCATTCCAGATCGCGCCGCGCCAGAGCTTCCCGTCGGTGAGGAATTGGGATACCAGCCAGGGGCCGCCTTCGACCCGGCCGAGGGAGCGGCCGCGGGAAAGCCAGTCGAGCGTCTTCGTGAGTTGCCCCCAACGCTGGATGGTCATGGTGACGCGATCCTGCACGGCCCATGGCAGGATGGCGACGCGGCCGCCGAGGGGGTTTTCAAAAAGGTGGAGACCGGGGCCGACGACATCGTGGGTCGGGCCCCGGAGTTCGCTGGCGAGACGCGCGCCGGGCAGCAGGTCGGCCTGCCAGACACGCGGGAGCAAGTTCACTGACATGCTTGCGCCGACGCGCAGGCTGAAGGCCGGGTCGGTGCTGCGCTCGAACGAGTAGAGCACCTCGCTCTGAGCGACCCAGCGACCAGCGCGCTCCCCGATGAGTTCGCTGAGGCCGCGAGCGATGAGAATCTCGGCGGCCGTCGCATCCATCAGCACCCCTCGCGAGAGCCAGTCGCGCAGCTCTTCGTCGGAGAAGCTCCACAGCACCGGCCCGGCGAGGGCGTTCACCTCGGGCGCGGCGCCCATGGCGAATGCCTGCCCGAGGGCGCCGAGCCATGAGGCCCACTGGCGGTGAGGGCACTCCAGAGATCGCCAATCGCCACTTCCGTCGGTATGGATTCGCCGGCCCATATCCTGGGACCATGGGATGCCGACGCCGACCGACCGCAGCGTCATGGGGAGCCGGTCGGCGAGCCAGTCACAGACCGGGCGCCAGCGGCGAAGGAAGTTAGCGCGCTCGGGTTCGTCATCGGGGCGATTGCCCATGAAATCGTAGAGGCTGACGTTGAGACTCGTCGCGCCGAGCACGTGTCCGAGCGCCATCTGCGCGCCGGTCTGGCGGAAT